>NZ_SMKB01000070.1:0-31897 GCF_004348575.1 Actinomadura sp. 7K534 | reverse complement strand
CGCCCGCCCCGTCCCCGGCAGCGTTGCGCTCTCGACGGGGTTCGCCGGGCGTCGGAAACGGCGCCGCCCCGAACCCGGAGCAGACGCATCGACGGCCCCCGGGCACGGCGAACACGAGCAAGATCAATATTTGACGTCATACCGTCCCGAAATGGAATGATCTTGCAGCTGGCAGAACTGGTCATCAGATGTCGAGGAGGAAAGCCGTGCTGGATGCGGTCGACGCCGTGCTCGTCCGCGAGCTCCAGCGGGATGGCAGGGCGACGTTCCAGGCGCTCGCCGACCGCGTCGGGCTTTCCCGCACGGCCGTGCGGGCACGGGTGCAGCACCTTCTCGAGACGCGCGTCGTCCGCGTCGTGGGCATCGTGCACGCCGCCGTCGTCGGCGCGGAGGCGATCGGGCACGTGTCGGTCGCCGTGGACGGGTCGGCGCGGGAGGCGGCCGCGGCCGTCGCCGAGCGTCCCGCCGTCAGCTTCACCGCGCTGACCGCGGGGCCGCACGACCTCGTCGCGCAGGTCCGCACCCGCGATGACGCCGCCCTCGCCGCCGAGGTGGACCACATCCGGTCCATCCCCGGGGTGCGCGCGGCCGAGGTGTTCCGGTCGGTGGCCACCGTGCGCGACAAGCACGCGGTGGTGCGCGAGCTCGGCGAGATCAGCCTGGACGACATCGACTGGCGGCTCCTGCACGAGCTGCAGCGCGACGGGCGCGCCCCCTACACCCGCCTCGCGCACGTCATCGGGCTGTCGCAGGCCGCCACCCGGGCCCGGGTGGTCAGGCTCATGCGCTCGGGCGTCATCCAGGTCACCGGCCTGGCCGATCCGCTGGCCCTCGGCGCCGCCGAGCTCGGCGGCTTCGGGCTGGTGGTGACCGGCGGGCTGCGGAAGACCGCCGAGGCGGTCGCCGCCCAGGACGGCGTCCGCTACCTCGCGACGGGCTTCGGCCGCTACGACATCGTCGGGCAGGCCGAGGCGGCCACCCGCAGCGAGCTGGTCGGCGTGCTCGACGCGATCCGCTCGGTGCCCGGGGTGACGGTCCGGGAGTCCTGGCACCACCTGGACGTGGTCAAGGAGTCCTACGCCGTCGAACTCCCCGCCTATCCCCTCAACGGGTCGTCCTGACCTCCCCGCCCCGGCCACGGCCCGCCCGTGGCCGGGGCACCGCACGCGGCCGCCGGGTCAGTGGTCCTCGCGGGCCGTCTCCTTGGCGAACGTGAGGAAGTCGCGGGCGGCGGGCGGGAGCCTCCGGTGCGCGTGCACGAGCCCGATCATGCGGGTGAGCGGCGGCATGAACGACCGGACCGTCACGCCCTCGGTGTCCTCGATCTGGTTGCGGTACCACAGCAGGGAGCCCATCCCGGCGCGGACCCAGCCGAGCCAGGCGCCGCGCTCGTCGGACTCGACCGCCGCCACCGGGACGGCGCCGATGCGCCGCAGCAGCGTGTCGATCTCGGCGCGCCGGGCGCTGCCGCGGGCGGGCAGCACCAGCCGCATCCCGTCCAGCGCCGCGGGCGGCACCGGCTCGCGGACCTGCAGCGCGGGCGGCGAGATCAGCACGACCTCCCGCTGCTCGAACGGGTGCGCGGACATGTCGCCGGGGACGGGCAGGTCGGTCAGCGCGAGGTCGGCGCGGCCCGCGCGCAGCGCGGCCGCGACCTGGTCGCGGTCCTCGCAGCGGATCACCCGGACCCGGACGGCGGGCTGGTCGCGGGCGAAGCGGGGGATGAGCCGGCCGGTCAGCTCCGGCTCCAGGGACGCCGTGACGGCGATGCGCAGGTCGGCGCCGCGCCCGTTGGCCCGGGTGACCGCCAGGGCCTCGATGGCCTCGACGGCGTCCAGCGCGACGCGGGCCTCCCGCACGACCTGCTCCCCGACGGGGGTGAGGACGACGCCGCGGCCGGAGCGCGCGAAGAGCTCGACGCCGAGCTCGCGCTCGAGTTCGCGGACGGCCCGCGAGAGCGCGGGCTGGGCCACGTAGAGAGCCTGGGCCGCCGACGTCATCGTGCCGTGGTCGGCGGTGGCCACGACATAGCGCAGCTGCCGCAGATTCATGCCCTCGACCGTATGACAACGAACCGATTCGGTCCTGGACATAGCCGGAATCGGACCGAGAATCGATGCCCGCGGCCCCGTCCGGCCAGGTGGTCAGGGCCGCGTGCCCGGCGGCGCGTCCCCGCGCGGGCCCGCGGCGACGGCCTCCGGCCGGGGCTGCAGCTGCGGGGCGCCGACGCCGCACTGGGTCCGGCACTCCGGTGCGACCTTCTCCCCGGACGGGGTCCGCAGCGCGTCGTCGGCGACGGTCAGGAAGGTCAGCAGCGCCCCGGCGGCCAGCAGCGCGGCGCACGCCACCATCGCGATCCCGAACCCGCGCGAGAACTCGGCGGGGTTCTGGTAGGCGTCGCCGGTCAGCCCGGCCAGCGGCGGGATCGCCGCCACCGCCAGCAGCCCCGCGGTACGCGCCACGGCGTTGTTGACGCCGCTCGCCACGCCCGCGTGGCGGACCTGGGCGGTGGCGAGCACGGTGGCGGTGAGCGGCGCGACCGCCGCCGACAGCCCCAGCCCGAACACCACCACGGCGGGCAGGACGTCGCGCAGGTACGAGGCGCCCTCGCCGACCCGGGCGACCAGCAGCATCCCCGCGGCCGCCACCAGCATCCCGGCCGTCATCGGCAGCCGCGGGCCGATCCGCTGCGCGATCGCGCCCGCCCGGGCCGACAGCAGCAGCATCAGCACCGTGACCGGCAGCAGCGCGGTCCCCGCGGCGATCGGCGAGAACCCGCCGACGACCTGGAGGTTCAGGACGAACAGGAAGAACAGCACGCCCATCCCGCCGTACATGATGAACGTGACGAGGTTGACGGCGCTGAACTGCCGGGAGGCGAACACGTCCAGCGGCAGCATCGGCCGCGGCGGCGGCTCGCGGCCCGGCCGCCGGCCGCCGCGGGGCCCGCCCGCGCCGCGGGCCCGCTCGACGAGCACGAAGGCGACGGCGGCCGCGGCGCCCGCCGCGGCCGCGCCGGCGACCAGCGGGCTCGGGCCGGCCGCGGGCGCCTCGGTGAACGCGTACGTCGTCCCCGCCAGCGCGAGCGCCGCCAGCACCGCGCCGAGCACGTCGAAGCGCCCGCGGGCCTCCGGGTCGGCGCTCTCGGGGACGTGCCGCACCGCAACCAGCACCACCACGGCGGCCAGCGGGACGTTCAGCAGGAACACCCAGCGCCATCCGGCCGCCTCCACCAGCCAGCCGCCCGCGAACGGCCCGGCCGCGCCGGCGACCCCGGCCAGGCCCGACCAGGCGCCCACCGCGCGGGGGCGGTCGTCGGCGGTGAACGACGCCTGGATGATCGCCAGGGAGCCCGGGGTCAGCAGGGCCCCGCCCACGCCCTGCAGCGCCCGCGACAGGACCAGGGTCTCGATGTTCGGGGCGAGGCCGCACAGCGCCGACGCGACCGCGAACCAGACGACGCCGGTCAGGAAGATCCTCCGGCGCCCGAGCCGGTCGCCCAGCGACCCGCCGAGCAGGATGAACCCGGCGAGCGTCAGCGTGTAGGCGTTCACCGTCCACTGGAGCCCGGCCATGTCGGCGCCGAGGTCGTCCGCCAGCGCGGGCAGCGCCACGTTCACGACGGTGGCGTCGAGCATCGCCACGCCCGACCCGAGGACCGTCGCCAGCAGGATCCAGCGTCCGGGCCCGGTTCCCAGCCGGACGTCCGCCATCAGGCGGCCGGCTCATCGGCGAACATGCCTGCATCGTGCCACGTTCGCGCCCGGTCATGCGTCCCGCCGGGTCACGCGTCCGGCGCGGCGGTCACCAGTGGTCGGGGCTGAACGGCTCGTCCTCGGGCCGCGCGGACCGCGACAGCAGCCGCATGTCCGACTCGACCATCATCGTCACGAGCTCCTCGAACGTCACCGCGGGCTCCCAGCCGAGCTGCTCGCGCGCCTTCTTCGGGTCGGCGCACAGCAGGTCGACCTCGGCGGGCCGGGTGTAGCGGGCGTCCAGGACGACGTGGTCCTCCCAGTTCAGGCCCGCCGTGCGGAACGCGAACTCCACCAGCTCCCGCACCGACTGCGTCTGGCCCGTTCCGATGACGTAGTCCTCGGGGGAGTCCTGGGCGAGCATCATCCGCATCGCGCGGGCGTAGTCGCCCGCGTAGCCCCAGTCGCGCCGGGCGTCGAGGTTGCCGAGGCGCAGCTCGTCCGCCAGGCCCAGCTTGATGCGCGCCGCCCCCAGCGACACCTTCCGGGTCACGAACTCGGCGCCGCGGCGCGGCGACTCGTGGTTGAACAGGATCCCGCTGACCGCGAACATGCCGTAGGACTCGCGGTAGTTCTGCGTGATGTAGTGCCCGTAGCTCTTGGCCACCCCGTACGGGCTGCGCGGGTGGAACGGCGTCTCCTCGTTCTGCGGGGTCTCCCGCACCATGCCGAACATCTCCGACGACGACGCCTGGTAGAAGCGGATCTGCTCGCGGTCCGGGGTGCGGGACGGGCTGATGCCCGACACCACCCGGATCGCCTCCAGCATGCGCAGCACGCCCATGCCGGTGACCTCCGCGGTCAGCTCGGCCTGCTGCCACGACATCGGCACGTAGGAGATCGCGCCGAGGTTGTAGACCTCGTCGGGCTGGACCCGCTCCACCGCCGAGATCAGGCTGCCCTGGTCCAGCAGGTCACCGGTGGTGATCTGCACGTCGCCGATGTGCTTGCGCAGCCGCGACACGTGGGGGTTCGCCTGCCCCCGCACCAGGCCCCAGACCTCGTATCCCAGCTCAAGCAGATGCTCGGCCAGATACGAGCCGTCCTGTCCGGTGATGCCGGTGATGAGTGCTCGCCTGGACAGCGGATCCTCCATGGCTGAAATAGGTCCGACGCGGGCCCACCACGGGAGAATCCCGCAACGAGCGTGACATATGAGATTACCGACCACTCCAGGCCGATGACGAGAGAGGGCGCCGTTTGGACCGAATTCGCTTCTGGTTGGCCCGCCGGGCCCGCGATGTGCCACGGTGAGTGCATCATGACCTCACCGGACGTGCCGCCGCTGCGGCTGAACGGGCGCGAGATCGGCCCGCACGCGATCATGGCCGTGGTGAACCGCACACCCGACTCGTTCTTCGACCGCGGCGCCACCTACGGCTTCGACGCGGCCCTCGCCGCCGCGGACCGCGCCGTGGCCGACGGCGCCGAGATCGTCGACATCGGCGGGGTGAAGGCCGGCCCCGGCGAGGACGTCGGCGTCGCGGAGGAGCTGCGCCGGGTCGTCGACCTCGTCGCCGCCGTCCGCGAGCGCCATCCCGCCGCGGTGATCAGCGTCGACACCTGGCGCGCCGAGGTCGGCGACGCCGTGGCGCGGGCGGGCGCCGACCTGCTCAACGACACCTGGGGCGGGCCCGACCCGCGGCTCGCCGAGGTCGCCGCCGAGCACGGCATCGGACTGGTGTGCTCGCACGCGGGCGCCCTCCCGCCCCGCACCCGCCCGCACCGGATCGGGTACGGCGACGTCGTCGCGGACGTCATCGCGCACATCACCGGCCTGGCCGAGCGCGCCGCCGCCCTCGGGGTCCGCCGCGACGCCATCCTCATCGACCCCGCCCACGACTTCGGCAAGAACACCCGGCACTCGCTGGAGATCACCCGGCGGCTCGGCGAGCTCACCGGCACCGGATGGCCGGTATTGGTCGCGGTGTCCAACAAGGACTTCATCGGGGAGACCCTCGGCCGCCCCGTCGACGGGCGCGGGGTCGGCACGATGGCCGTCCTCGGCGTCTCCGCCCTCCTCGGCGCCCGCGTCTTCCGCGTCCACGACGTCCGCGCCGCCCGGCGGGCGCTGGACCGGTGCGGCGCCCTCGGCGCCGGTTGCTAGCTCCGCGGCTCAGCGCGTCGCGGGCGCCTTCTTCGCGGCGGCGGTCCGCGGGGAGGGGGCGGCCCCCTCGCGCCGGCGGGCCCGGTAGGCGGCGACGTGCATGCGGTTGCCGCAGGTGCGGCTGTCGCAGTAGCGGCGGCAGCGGTTGCGGGACAGGTCCACCAGGACCCGGCTGCAGTCGGGCGCCTCGCACGTGCGCAGCCGGTCCAGCTCGCCCGCCGCCACCACGTACGCCAGCGCCATCCCGCAGTCGGCCGCCAGGTGCTCGCCCAGCGGCGCGCCGGGCGCGAAGAAGTGGACGTGCCAGTCGTAGCCGTCGTGGTCGGTCAGGTGCGGGGTGGTGCGGACCTCCCCGACGATCTCGTTGATCCGGTCCACCGCGGCCTGGACGTCGTCGGCGCGGAACACCGCGTGGAAGCGGGCGCGCAGGTCCAGCACCCGGACCAGGTCGGCGTCAGTGAGCCGGCCGACGTCGCTGAACGTGTTGCGCTCCACGAACGCCTGCAGGCCGGGCAGCCCGCCGAGGCGCTCGGTGCCGGACGCCGCCGCGCCGGTGTTGATGAGGTCGACGACGACGGCGAGCGCGTGCTCGGTGTCATGGGTGAAGATCACAATGACTCCAGTCTCCGGGACCGGGGCGATCGTGTGCCCGGCCGCGCCGCCGGGGCCGGAACGCGGCCCGTGTGGGGCAACAACCATATGACGCGGACGGCATCCGGCTGCGGGCAACCCCGCCAGGACGCGCTGGCGAACGGCGGCCTGATCCGGCCGGAACGTCCTGTGCGGTGGGCACGGCGGCGGGTCCGGGCGAGCGTGGCCGGACGTGGCCGGGCGGCCGGGTCAGCGCTCGTAGTGCGGGTCGGCCACGACCGGGTAGTAGGCGTCGGTGTGCTGGACCCGCATGGTGACGGCCGACCCCTCCAGGGTGTAGTCGGCCTTGACCTGGCGGAACATCGAGTCGCTCGCCCACGGGTTGTAGAGGCGGCCCACGGTCGCGCCGTACCGCAGGTGGACGACGTCGTAGCCGCCGGACGGCATCGACTCCAGGGTGAGGCCGTCGGCCAGGGACACCGTGAACCGGAACTCCGAGGGGGCGTCGGGTCCGTGGATCACCGTCAGCAGCCGCACGCCGCCGGCCGTCGTCTGCGCGACGATGTCGGTGTCGACGTCCACGCCCACGAACACCCGGAGGCTGGGGCGCAGGATCTGGGCGACGGTGTCCGCCGCGGCCACGTCGATGCCGAGGTGGATCCGCTGGCCGTCCCGCGTCGGCACCCACACGCCGTCGCGGGCGCGCTGACCCCAGGCGACTTCCGGGTTCTCCAGCTCCTGAGGCTCGTTCTTGCCCCGCGCGACGAGGATCCTGGAGGCGGCGCTCATCGCCGCGGCAGCCCCGTCCCGTGCATGCCTCATGGCGGGCCCCCTCGCCTTTCTTTCATCACTTGCGTGACTTCGTGCTGATCTAGGGTTTATCACGGGCCAGACCGGCAGGGCGCGTTCTGACCTGCCGGGGTGGATTCGTGACGTTCGCCTCGTGCGTCGTTGGACCTTACACCACGCTTATACGTGCCGGTCGGGCCGGGGCTGGATCGATTGCGCGGCCGCTCCCGGACACCGATGACGGTGCGCATCCGAGCCGGTACGGAGAAAATACTTTGTGCGCCGCCGGGAACGCGGCGCACCATTGATCACGTCGAACGGAGGCGAAAGCACGAAGGGGCGAGCCACCGGTTAGGCGGCCGGTCTCCAAAACCGGCGGAAAGTGGGTTCGACTCCTACCGCCCCTGCCGAGCACGGACGATGGGCCTGTGGTGTAACGGAAGCACGCTTCCCTTGCAAGGAAGCGATCAGGGTTCGACTCCCTGCTGGTCCACGCGTTTCACGGGGCGGGGCCGTCCGGTCGCCGGACGGCCCCGCCTTTCGCCGGGAGGGTTGGCCGAACGGTAAGGCAGCAGTTTCGAAAACTGACGTCGAGGTGACACTCGAAGGGGTTCGACTCCCTTACCCTCCGCGGGGATCCCGCCGCCGCGGTCAGACCGGCGCCGGCTCGCTGACGGTGACCGATTCGGTCAGGCCGGCGAGGACGCCGCTCAGATGGTCCAGGGCGTCCGCGATCCAGGGCAGCGACGCCGGGTTCGCGGAAGCCAGGGCCGCGAGGCGCTGCTCGTCGTCCTCCCCGTAGAGCAGGCTCGGCGCGACCCGCATCCGCAGCGCCGCCGGCGCGTCCCCGAACGAGCTGCCGGGCAGGACGCCGACCCCGTGCCGTTCGAGCAGCAGGTGCGTCAGGTCGCCGGCCGTCCGGACGCCGTGCCGCTCCCGCAGCCCGTCCCGGAGCGGCCCGAAGTCGGGGTAGAGGTAGAAGGCGGCCTCCGGGCGGGCGACGCGGGCCCCCGCGGCGGCGAACCGGCGGGCGACCGCCCCGGTGACCGCGGCGTGCAGCCGCCGGCTGCGGTCGATGTGCTCGACGAGCTCGGGCGGCTCGGCGAACGCGTACGCGGCGGCGTGCTGCATCGGGGCCGGGGCGCTGGACCAGATCTCGCTCGCCACCCCCAGCAGGCTGTCGCGCAGCGCCCGGCCGAACGGCCCGTCCGGCAGCCGCGCGACGCCGAGCCGCCAGCCGCCCGCGGCCAGGCTCTTGCTCAGCGCGGTCGTCACGACGGTCCGCTCCGGCGCGTGCCGGGCGGGGCTCGGCACCGTCCGGTCCGGCGCGTGCACCAGGTCGCGGTAGATCTCGTCGGAGATCACCACGAGGTCGTGCCGGCGCGCGACCGAGCACAGCCGCCGCACGGTCTCCTCGGAGGCGATCGTCCCGGTCGGGTTGTCGGGCAGCGTCACCACCACGGCGCGCACGTCCCGCCCGCGGGCGCGGGCCCGCACCACGGCGTCGGCCAGCAGCGCCGGGCTCGGCACGCCGCCCTCGCCGGGCGGGGTGGCGACCCGGATCGGCTCGGCGCCCACCAGCGCCGTCTGCGCGGCGTAGGTCACCCAGCTCGGCGCAGGGACGACGACGTCCCCGCCGAGCGCGGTGAGCAGCGCGTACAGCAGCGGCTTGCTGCCGGGGCCGGCGACGACCGTGGCCGGGTCGGTGGGCAGCCCGCGCCGCGTCCAGTACCCGGCGGCGGCGGCGCGCAGCGCGGCGGACCCGGCGACCGGGCCGTAGCCGCCCCGGCCCGCGGCCGCGCCGAGCTCGCGGGCCAGGGCGGGATGTATCGGTATCCCGGCCTCTCCGAAGCCGAGGGGGAGGACGCGCCGGCCCTCCCTGCGCATCCGGGCGATCGCCTCGTTGACCGCGAGCGTCGCCGACAGCGGGACGGGGCGCGGGCTGAACGGCAGCGGCCGGACGGGTGCGGACACTCTCTGGGCAGGCATCGAAACGCTCCAGGGCATGGCGTATGAAGGCATTCAGGGAAAGGGCGGGCGACGTCGCGGTGGGTGACCGCGCAATCCCCCTGTGCGACCCGGCCGGGCTCGAATTCATACTTGCCCGCATAAAGCATCATCACAAGCGACTCTCATCGATGGTGACCATAAGGTGGACTGATGCTCGAACTTCGCCGCCTCCGGCTGCTCACCGAGTTCGCCCGCCGCGGCAGCATCGCCGCGACGGCCGCCGCCCTCGGCTACACCCCGTCGGCGGTCTCCCAGCAGCTGTCGGCGCTGGAGCGGGAGGCCCGCGTCCCGCTGCTGGACCGCACCGCCCGCAGCGCGGAGCTGACCGATGCCGGCCGCCGGCTGGCCGAGCGCGCCGAGGAGATTCTCGGGCTCGTGGAGACGGCGGAGGCGGAGCTGTCGGCGCACTCCGACACCCCCATGGGGCGCGTCGTCGTCACCGCGTTCCCCACGGCCGCCGTCGCCTTCGCGCCCGCGCTGGCGCGGAGCCTCGGCGAGCATCCCGGGCTGACGTTCGTCCTGCGGCAGACCCGGCCCGGCGACGGCATCCGGCAGGTCCAGAACGGCGAGGTCGACATCGCCCTCATCGACGACTGGACGGGCAAGGTCCCCGACCAGTCGCCCGCCGCCCTGGAGTTCTTCCACCTGCGCAGGGACCCGCTGGTGCTCGTCGTCCCGTCCACGCACCCCATGTCGGACCCCGCGCGGCCCGTGGACCTGCAGCAGCTCCGGGAGGAGCCCTGGATGGCGGCGCCGCCCGGCGAGCCGTCCCGGCAGGCCGCCGAGCGGCTCCTGGACACCGTCGGCGGGGCCAGGCCGGTGCCGTGGGAGTTCGAGGGCCTGCACACCATCCTGAGCCTGGTCGCGCGGGGGATCGGCATCACCGTGGTCCCGGCGCTGGCCCTCGCCGCCGGGGACCGGGGCGTCGCGGTGCGGCGCATCCCCGAGTGCACGCTGGCCCGGGAGGTCTACGCCGTCACGAGAGCCGCGAGCGTCCGCAGGCCGTCGGTCGCGGTCACGCTCCGGGCCATCTACGCCGCCGCCCGCGACGCCCAGCCCGCCCGTCCCGAGGGCTGAGCGGGCGGGCCCCGCGGCGGGAGCCGCAGGCTTGGCCGCGCCATGTCCGTTTCGGGCGGTTTCCTGGCCTCACCTCGGGAAACGAAAGCCGGATCGAACCGGACGCGAACCGAACCAATCCAGCGGCGCAGCCGAACTAACAGAGAGGCGGAGCCGAACCGACCGGAGGACGGCCGCCCGGCCCGAATCATCCGAAAACGGACGGACGGGTGCGGACCATCACGTACCGTGGGGCGCAATCGTGAGCAAATCCGAGTTCAAGTACACCGATCGGGGAGCACAACGCTCGATGGATCGACCGGCGATCATGCCCGCCCCGGCCTCCGGGGCGGCGGGAACCCCCACCCTCCAGGCGGACGGGTACGGGACAGTCCCCTCCGCGGTGGACGGCTCCACCGCTGAAGCGTCCGCCTTCGAGACCTTCACCGTTGAAGGATCCACCGTTGAGGACGCCACCGTCGACGGTTCCACCGTCGACGACCGGCCCGCGGACCGCCCGGCGGGCCTGACGCGCGCGCCGAAGCCGGAGGACGGCCACGGCGGCGGACACCACGTCTTCGAACTGCCGCGGATCCCCGCGCTGCTCATGCACGCGCTCCCGCGCTTCGTCGAGGGCGTCATCGCCCCGGTGGTGGTGTTCTACGTGGCGCTCATGCTCCTCGGGCTGACCGGGGCGCTCGTCGCCGCCGTCGCGTGGGTGTACGGCGGCATCGTCTACCGCTACGTGCGCGGGCACCCGGTCTCGGGGATGCTGCTGCTGGCCGCGGTCGGGGTGACCGTCCGCGCGGGGCTGTCGGCCGCGACGGGCAGCGCGGTCGTGTACTTTCTGCAGCCGACGCTGGGGACGCTCTGCGTGAGCATGGCCTTCCTCGCCTCGGTGCCCCTCGGCAAGCCGCTGGCCATGAAGCTCGCCAAGGACATGGCGCCGATCCCGGACGCCTTCTACAAGCACGACAGGGTCCGCCGCTTCTTCCTGCGCATCTCGCTGCTGTGGTCGGCGGTGCTGATGGCCAACGTGGGCGTCAGCCTGTGGATGCTGTTCAGCCAGTCGATCAGCATGTACCTGTGGATCCGGACCGGGGTCGTCGCAGGGCTCGGCGCGGCCGGGATCGCCGCCTCGGTGTGGGGCTTCAAGCGCGTGGTGCGCCACGTCAACCGCGAGCCCGCCGAGGACGCCGCCGCCGCCTGAGCGGCCCCTCGGCCTGCGACGAAACGGGTCCGAGCGGCGGATAACCGCCCGGCTTGCCGAACTTCCGGCCCGCACGCGGCGTCTCCATTACTAGATAGCCCGACACAGGGTGAGATCTTTGGTTTTGGGGGAGTCTGTGGTGACTGGCGGCCGTTTCAGGCTGGCGCTGACCGGCGGCACGGCCGCGGTGGCGATGCTCACGGCCGGTTCCCTGGCCGGCTGCTCGGTCGGGGGTGTGGGGAAGCTCGCGTCGGGCGGGTCCAGCGAGCCCGTCACGATCACCCCGGCCAACGGGACCGCGCAGGTCAGGCCGGACGGCACGATCGAGGTGAAGGCCGGGGGCGGCAAGCTGCAGAACGTGACCGTCAAGGGGGAGGGCGCCACCGTCACCGGAAAGTTCGGCGACGGCCGCAGGTTCTGGCGCTCCGACCGGACCATGACGCCCGGAACCGCCTACACCGTCACGGCGCAGGCCCGGGACGGCGGCGAGACCCGCACCGCGACCAGCTCGTTCACCACGCTCAAGGCGGAGCGGACGCTGAAGATCGCCGACGTGACCCCCAACGTCAAGGGGGAGAAGGTCGGCGTCGGCATGCCGATCATCGTCACGTTCGACGGGCCGGTCACCGACCGGGCGGCCGTGGAGCGGGCGCTGCGCGTCACCCCCGAGAAGCCGGTCGAGGGCGCGTGGCGGTGGGTCGGCCAGGACAAGGCGATCTACCGGACGAAGACGTACTGGGAGCCGCACCAGACGGTCCGCTTCCACGCGCGGCTCGCCGGCGTCAACGCGGGCGGCGGCGCCTACGGCGCCGAGGACGCGCAGGCGACCCTGACCATCGGCGCCGCCCAGATCACCAAGGGCGACATCCGCAAGCACCACATGACGGTCACGCGGGACGGCAAGAAGCTGCGGACCGTCCCGTTCAGCGCCGGGAACGGCCAGACGCGCGAGTACACCACCACCAGCGGCGTCCACCTCCTGATGGAGAAGGGCAACCCGGTGACGATGACGGCGCCCGGCCGCAAGCCCGGCGACCCGGGTTACTACAAGACGGTCGTCGACCACGCGGTCCGCTTCTCCAACAGCGGAGAGTTTACGCACTCGGCGCCCTGGTCGGTCGGCTCGCAGGGCTCGGCGAACGTCAGCCACGGCTGCCTCAACCTCAGCCCCGCCAACGCGCGCTGGTACTACGACATCATGCAGCGCGGCGACGTCATCGAGTTGACCGGCACCGACCGGCAGGTCGAATGGGACAACGGCTGGGGCTTCTGGCAGATGTCGTTCGGCAAGTGGCGCGAGGGCAGTGCGCTGCGCTGATGCGGATGCGGCACCGTCCGGCGCGCGCGTACAACGCTTTGATCTCGGCGGCCGCCAAAACCCTCGGCTCCTGGCATGATCGTCGACTTTTGTCGCTAATGTCTCCCTGGAGACGGCGGGGTTACTGGAGGTAGAGGTGCAGCGGAGGCTATCCGCAGGAGTTCGGGCGGGCACGGCGCTGGCGGCGGCCGTGCTACTCCTCACGACGGCCTGCAGCGGGGGGGACAAGGGCAGCGGCGGCGTCACCGTCGGGGAGAAGGCCGACGCGCAGGCGCCCCAGGTGACGATCGACCCGGGCGACGGGAACGTCAAGGCGCGTCCGGACAAAGGCGTAACGGTCACCGCCGCGGGCGGCACCCTCGACAAGGTCACCGTGACCCTCAAGGGCAAGCCGGTCGACGGCCGGATGGCCGACGACAAGACCACCTGGAAGTCGCGCACGCTCCGGCCCGGCGCCAAGTACCAGGTGACCGCGGTCGCGACGAGCCCCGAGGGCAAGTCGACGACGGTCAACGCCCGCTTCGCCACGCACAAGGCGCCCCAGGAGCTCTCGGTCCTCGACGTCACGCCGGCCAAGAACGAGACGGTCGGCGTCGGCATGCCGATCATCGTCGTCTTCAACCGGGCGGTGGAGGACAAGAAGGCCGTGGAGAAGGTCCTGGACGTCAGGTCCACCAAGCCCGCCACGGGGGCGTGGCACTGGCAGAACGACACCACGGTGATCTTCCGCACCAAGAACGGCGAGTACTGGAAGCCCAACCAGAAGGTGGCGCTCCGGGCCCGGCTGGCCGGGGTCAAGGCGGGCAAGAAGACCTACGGGACGTCCGACTTCGGCCGTGCCTTCCGCATCGGCGACTCGCACATCACCACCATCAGCACCAAGAAGAAGAAGGCCGTCGCCAAGCTGAACGGCAAGACGGTCCGGACCTGGCCCATCAGCGCGGGCAAGGGCGGGCGCGTCGTCAACGGCGTCGACACCTACCTCACCGCCAGCGGCATCCACCTGACCATGGGCAAGGAGAACCCGGCGGTCATGACGTCGGAGTGGATGGGCGTCGACCCGGAGGACAAGGAGAACGGCGGCTACAAGGAGGTCATCCCCTGGGCCGTGCGGATCTCCAGCAGCGGTGAGTACGTCCACGAGATGGCGTCGACCGTGTGGGCGCAGGGCCGCCAGAACGTGAGCCACGGCTGCATCAACTCGCCGCCCAAGGACGCCCGCTGGTTCTACAAGTGGTCGTACCGCGGCGACCCCGTGGACATCACCGGCAGCAAGCGCAGCCTCGACCCGTTCAACGGCTGGAGCTACTACGAGATGTCCTGGAGCAGGTGGGTCAAGGGAAGCGCCCTCGACCGTACCGTGACCACGGGATGATGTTGACCGGGCCCGTCGGCGGGAAGGGGGCACCACACCTCCGCCTTCGATAGGGGGACCCGGTGGACGACCCGAAGGGCCGGCCCAAGCCCAGGAGACCGAGACTGCGGCGCCGCCTCCGGCGCGGGGCGCACCGCGCGCTGCGCCGGGCGGCGCTGTCCGCGCTGCGCCCGCTGCGGCGGCGGCGCGTGCCGCCGCCGGGGGAGCGGCTGCGGGTCCGCGTGCTCCTGCAGAACGCGCACGGGACCGGCGGCACGATCCGCACCGTCCTGAACCTGTGCGGACACCTGACCCGCGACCACGACGTCGAGATCGTCAGCGTCATCAGGCGGAGCAGGAGGCCGTTCTTCGCGATCCCCCCGGACGCCGCGCTCACCTACGCCGACGACCGGTTCGCCCCCAAGGGCAGGACTGCCCGCCTCCTGGCGCGGCTCCCGAGCCTGCTGGTCCCGGCCGAGGAGGCGTCCTTCCGGCTCATGAGCCTGTGGTCGGACGTGTGCCTGCTGCGGGCGATCCACCGCTCGCCCGCCGACGTGCTCATCGCGACCCGGCCGTCCCTCGTGCTGGTGGCGGCCGAGCTCGCACCGGCCGGCACGGCGACGATCGGGCAGGACCACATGAGCCTGGAGGCCTACCAGCCCTCCCTGCGGCGGCAGGTCGTCCGCGCCTACCCGCGGCTCACCGTGCTGAGCGTCCTCACCGAGCCGGCCCGCGCGGGGTACGAGGCGGCCCTCGCCGGATCCGGCGTCCGCATCGTCAAGATCCCCAACGCCGCGCCGGCCCTGCCGGACCGGACGTCCACGCGCGAGCACAAGGTCGTGCTGGCGGCCGGGCGGCTCGTGCTGAACAAGGGCTTCGACCTGCTCATCCGCGCTTACGCGCCGATCGCCGCCGAGCATCCCGACTGGCGGCTGCGCATCTTCGGGTCGGGGGCGCGCCGCGACCGGCTCCGCGCACTGATCGCCGAGCTCGGCCTCACCGGGCGGGTCGAGCTGTGCGGCCTCACCCGCGACCTGCACGGCGAGATGGAGCGCGCGTCGGTCTACGCGCTGTCGTCGCGCCGCGAGGGGATGCCGATGGTCATCATCGAGGCCATGGGCATGGGCCTGCCGGTCGTGTCGTTCGACTGCCCGTTCGGCCCGCCCGAGCTGATCGAGCACGGCCGCGACGGCCTGCTCGTCCCCACCGGGGACGTGGCCGCGCTCACCGCCGCGCTCCGCGAGCTGATCGAGGACCCCGCCCTCCGCGACCGGCTCGGCGAGGAGGCGGTCCGCTCGGCGCGGGCGTACGACTTGGAGCACATCGGCGCGCGGTGGTCCCGCCTGATCTCCGGGCTGCGCCCGGCCGCGGGCAGGGGCGCGGCCCCGCCTCCTGGAGAGATGTACGACGATCCCGATCTGAGCGTCTCGGGCGGCGGGTGACCCGCTAGAGGAGGCCGCGGACGAACGCCGCCTGCCCCGCGTGCTGCAGGTCGTCGGAGATCACGCTGACCAGCCGGACGCCCAGCGTGACGGGCGGGTCCCACGCGCGGTCCACGATCCGCTCGAGGTCGCCGTCGGCCAGCGAGCCGACGTACTCGGCGGTCCGCTCGTGGACGGCGTCGTGGTAGCCGGTCAGCAGGTCCGCCGACTCGACCCGGACGGCCGCGACCTCGGCGGAGGTGTGCCCGTACCCGGTGTCGGACGGGTCGAAGGGCAGGCCGAACCGGTCGGCCCAGCCGTCGCCCGTCCACACCTGCGGGGTGCCGGCGGCGTCGGCGACGTGGTCGTCCTGGACGCGGGTGAGGTGCCAGACGAGCCAGCCGATCGAGTTGGCCCGGCCGCCGACGCGGTGGGCGAGCTGGTCGGCGGTGAGCCCGCCGGCCGCCTCGTGGACCGTCTCCCGGATCCGGCCGAACGCGTCGGTGAGCAGTTGCGCGCTGGTCATTGGCAGACGCTACCCCGGACGTGCCCCCTCATTCCGCTCGGTGCTCACCGTCATCGGCGCAGCGGCCCAGAGATTCGGGCCGGAGGCGGTCTCGTCGGCCGCCGCGTCGGGCGAGGCGGGTGCCGCCGGCCTGTACCTGGCCATCCGCGCCGCCCGCCGAGGCCGTCGCGGCACCGTGACGCGCCGGTGGAGGCCGGTGAAGGCGGAAGCCCGTCCCTGGGAGGTGGGGACGGGCTTCCGTGGGGTGGGACTGGGAACGGCCTAGGAGCGGACGCCGTAAAGGTGTTCGAGGGCGAGCTGGTCGAGGTGCTCGAACGCGGTGCGGCGGCCGCCGAGGGCCTCGGCGTCGACGGTGGCGTCCCGCACGGACCGCCAGTCCTCGCCGTCGGCGAGGGTCGGCCGCGCCAGCTCCGCCACCTTGGCCTCGCGCAGCGCGGCCTGGACGTCGGGGTCGGCGCGGAACGCGCGCACCTTCTCGCGCAGGATCAGCCAGTTGCGCATGCACGCCGCGGCCGAGTCCCACACGCCCTGGTCGTCCTCGGTGCGGGGCGGCTTGAAGTCGAAGTGGACGGGCCCGTCGTAGTCGCTCTGGTCGATCAGGTCGACGACCCAGAACGCGCCGCGGGTGTTGCCCGCGCCGAACCGGAGGTCCTGGTCGTAGCGGGGGCCGTGCTGCCCGTTCAGGTCGATGTGGAACAGCTTGCCCTGCCACAGCGCCTGCGCGAGGCCGTGCGCGTAGTTGAGCCCCGCCATCTCCTCGTGCCCGACCTCGGGGTTCAGGCCGACGAGCTCGGAGCGCTCCAGCGTCTCGATGAAGGCCAGCGCGTGCCCGACGGTGGGCAGCAGGATGTCGCCGCGCGGCTCGTTCGGCTTCGGCTCGATCGCGAACCGCAGGTCGTAGCCCTGGTCGGCGACGTAGGCGCCGAGGACGTCGAACGCCTCCTTGTAGCGGTCCAGCGCGGTACGGACGTCCTTGGCGGCGCCGCTCTCCGCGCCCTCGCGCCCGCCCCAGCAGACGTAGGTCTTCGCGCCGAGCTCGGCGGCCAGGTCCAGGTTGTCCATGACCTTGCGCAGCGCGAACCGGCGGACGTCGCGGTCGTTGGCGGTGAACGCGCCGTCCTTGAAGACGGGGTGGCCGAACAGGTTCGTGGTGGCGGTGGTCACGACGAGGCCGGTCTCGTCCAGGGCCTTGCGGAACGCGTCGATCGCGCCCTGCCGCTCGGCGGGCGCGGCGTCGAAGTCGAACACGTCGTTGTCGTGGAAGTTCACGCCGTAGGCGCCGATCTCGGCCAGCTTGCGGACGGCGCGGTCGGCGGGCATCGGCGGGCGGGTGCCGGGGCCGAACACGTCGACGCCCTGCCAGCCGACCGTCCAGATGCCGAACGAGAACCTGTCCTCGGGCGTGGGCGTGTAGTCGCTCATGGGAGACCTCCTCAGATCTGCGGGGCGGAATCGCGCAGCGCCGCGTAGCGCTCGCGTACCTCCTGCCCGGTGTGCTCGCTGGTGTGCTCGGTCGCCGGCGGCGCCGGCCAGGCGGGCGGCTCCGGCGTCCCGGCGAGCGCCCAGGCCGCCTGGCGGGCGGCGCCGAGCGCGACGTACTCGGCGGGCTCGGGGACGACCACCGGCGTCCCGAAGATCGCCGGAGCGAGGGTCCGGACGGCCCGCGAGCGGGCGCCCCCGCCGATCAGCAGGGTGCGCCGGGGGCGGACGCCCTGCGCGGCGAGGTGGTCCACGGCGTCGGCGAGCGAGCACAGCAGCGCCTCCACCGCGGCGCGCGCCACGTTCTCCCGCGTCGCGTTGGCCGTGGTGAGCCCCGCGAGCACGCCGGTCGCGTCCGGCCGGTCCGGGGTCCGCTCGCCGTCGAGGTAGGGCAGCAGGGTCACGCCGCCGGCGCCCGGCGCGGCGGCGAGGGCGAGCGCGGACAACTCGTCCAGCGCCGCCCCGGTGATCGACGCGGCGGCCGTCAGGATCCGGGCGGCGTTCAGCGTGGCGACCAGCGGCAGGAACCGGCCGGTGGCGTCGGCGAACCCCGCGACCAGGCCGGACGGGTCGGCGGCGGGCTCGTCCGCGACCGCGAAGGCCGTGCCGGACGTGCCGATCGACACCACGACGTCGCCGGGCCGCAGCCCGAGGCCGAGCGCCGCGCCCATGTTGTCGCCGGTGCCCGCGCCGAGCGCCGCGCCCCACGACGTCTCGCCGACCCGCTCGCCCGGCGCGGCGACGCGCGGCGGCTCGGCGTCCCGGCCGAGCGCGGCCCGCAGCAGGCCGGGCACGTAGCCGCCGGCCGCGGGGGACCAGTAGCCGGTCCCGGACGCGTCACCGCGGTCGGTGACCGGCTCGGCGGCGCCGAGCCGCAGCGTCAGCCAGTCGTGCGGGAGCAGCACCCGCTCGGTGCGCCGCGCGTTGGCGGGTTCGTGCTCGGCCATCCAGCGCAGCTTGGTGACGGTGAACGAGGCGCGCGGCACGCTGCCGGTCCGCTCCGCCCACGCCTTGGACCCGCCCTGCTCCTCGACGAGGGCGCGGGCCTGCGGCGCCGAGCGGGTGTCGTTCCACAGCAGGGCGGGCCGGACGACCTCGCCCGCGCCGTCGAGGGCGACCATGCCGTGCTGCTGCGCGGCGACCGCGACCGCGTCGGCCCGCTCGAGGAGCTCCCGCGCCCGCGACAGCGCGTTCCACCAGTGGTCGGGATGGCATTCGGTGCCGTCGGGGTGCGGGGCCGTCGCCTCGGCGACGACCGCGCCGTCCCCGGCGCGGCACAGGACGACCTTCGTCGACTGGGTCGAGGAGTCGACGCCCGCGACCAGGTTCCCGGTCATCCGCGCACCTTTCGTAAAAAGCGTGGACTAATTAAGGTAGCAGAGGGGCACGATCCTGCCTATACACCGGTTTCAATTAGGGTTCATTCATGACGAAGTCCGCGAACGCCCCCGTCCGGCACGCGACGATGCGCGAGCGGAACCTCGCCGTCGTCCTGGAGCACATCGCCCGCCACCAGCCCGTGACCCGGGCGCGGCTCGCTGAGCTGACGGGCTTCACCAAGACGACCGTGTCCAACCTCGTCGGCCTGCTGGAGGGCGCGGGGCTGGTGCGCGGCGGCGCGCCCGTCCACGAGGGGGAGCGCGGGCGGCCGGGCGTGGGCGTGTCCGTCCGCGGCGACGGCGCCGCCGGGCTCGGCCTGGAGGTCAACGTCGACTACCTCGCCGCCTGCGTGCTCGACCTCGGCAAGCGGGTGCGCTACCGGCACGTGCTCAGCACCGACCACCGCGGCCGCGAGCCCGGGGCCGTCCTCGCCGCGCTGTCCGCGCTCGCGGCCGAGGCCGTCTCCGCCGTCGCGGCGCAGGGCCTGGCCGTCGCCGGCGCGGCGGTCGCCCTCCCCGGCCTGCTCGACCGGGAGGAGGGCGTCGTGCGGCACGCCCCGAACCTCGGCTGGACCGACGTCCCCGTCACCGGCGCGCCCGGCCTCGACCTGGCGCTGCCCACCGAGTACGACAACGAGGCCAACCTCGCCGCCCTCGGCGAGCTGTGGTTCGGCGGCGGCGCCGGGCTCGGCGACTTCGTGCACGTCTCGGGCGAGATCGGGATCGGCGCCGGCATCGTCGTGGACGGCCGGGTGTTCCGCGGGGCCCACGGCTTCGCCGGGGAGCTGGGGCACCTGGTGGCCGACCCGTCCGGCCCGCCCTGCTCCTGCGGCGGCCGGGGCTGCCTGGAGCAGGTCGCCGGGCAGGAGGCGATCCTGCGCGCGGCGGGGCTGCCGGTGTCCGGGCCCGGAACCGCCCCGGACGACCCGGTGCGGACGCTCGCCGGCCGCCTGGACGCCGGCGACCCGGCCGCCCGGGACGCGGTGGACCGGGCCGGCCGCGCGCTCGGCGGGGCGCTCGCCTCCGTCGTCAACCTGATCGACCCGGACACCGTCGTGCTCGGCGGGGTGTTCTCCCCGCTGGCCGCCTGGATCCGCCCGCCGATCGAGGCCGTCCTCGCCGGCGGCTCCGGCTCCCTGCGCCGCGGCGCGCCGCCGGTCGAGGTCTCCGGCCTCGCGGAGGGCGCGGCCGTCCTGGGCGCCGCCGGCCTCGTCATCGAACGCGTCATCGCCGGCCCCGCCCTGCTGCTCCAGCGCCCGCCGGACGAATCCGGCGGGCGCTAGAGGGGCCGGTACTCGAACCAGGCGAAGTCCGCGTGGCCGGTGCTCGCGCGGCCGTTCGCGGTGGCGTACGGGCCGATGTAGACGCCGGTGAAACCGCCCGCGACCTGGCTGCTCAGGATGTCGCCGTCCACGGGGTCGCCGAGCGGCGTCCAGCCGTCCGGCCCCGCCGCGTCGCCGGGCGCGTAGGACGCCCGGTACCAGCGGCCGCGGGCCTCGAACCCGAGCCGGACCGGCCCGGAGACGGCCGGCGCCGCGGCCAGCACCGTCTCGATCCCCTGCTCCCGCTTGACCAGGCGGACGCCGTCGGCGGCCGAGACGAGCACGACGTGGAAGTCGTTGTTCTGGACCAGGGCGAGCCCCGCCCACTCCTCGTCGGCGGGGGCGAAGTCGAGCGAGGTGAACGCGGCGAAGTCGCGGTGCTGCTGGCGCCGCCCGACGAACGAGGGGCTGGCGACGTCGGCGAGGCTCTCCGGCCGGACGCGCAGCCGCAGGTGCCCGGGACGCTCGTCCAGGCTCCACCAGCGTTCCCGCGGGGCGCGCAGCACGTTCCAGACGGGCGCCAGCTCCGGCCCGTCGAACTGGTCGCACAGCGGCGCCGCGGGCCACGGGTGCGCCGGTAGCGCGGGGACTGGCGGGTCGGGCTCCACCCGGCCGCCGGCCACCGGCCAGCCTTCCTCCCAGGTCACCGGGGTCAGGAACGTCTCCCGGCCGAGGACGCACCGGTCGCCGTGGTGCGGCCGCATCCCGAGCAGGACCATCCACCACTCGCCGTCCGGCGTCTCGACGAGGTCGGCGTGGCCGGTCCCGACGATGGGATGGCCGGCGCCGAGGTTCCGGTGGGTCAGCACCGGGTTGCGCGGATTCCCCTTGTACGGGCCGGTGACCTCGTCGGCCCGCGCGACCATCACGGCGTGGTCCAGCGCGGTGCCGCCCTCCGCCGTGAGCAGGTAGTACCGGCCGCCGATCTTGTAGAGGTGGGAGCCCTCCGACCAGATCGCGTCCTTCACCGCGCCGTCCCAGATGACGTGCTCCTCGCCGGTGAGGGCGAGGGCGGACGGGTCGAACTCGCGCAGCCAGATCTCCGTGTGCCCCTCGTACCGCCCGGTGAGCCGGGTGCCGGTGCACCAGGCGCGGCCGTCGTCGTCGAAGAACAGGGACGGGTCGATGCCCTCGCCGTCCAGCCGGTGCGCGTCCGACCACGGCCCGGCCGGGTCGGACGCGGTCAGCACGAAGTGCCCCGACCACTCCGGGCTGTCCACCAGCGTGCAGATCAGGTAGTAGCGCCCCTCCCCGCCCGGGGGCGCGTGGTGGCGCAGCGTCGGCGCGTACAGCCCGCCGGACGCGGGGACCTCCTGCAGCGGGAGCTGGTCCGGCCGGTCCAGCGCGTGCCCGATCTGCCGCCAATGCACCAGGTCGCGGCTGTGGAACACCGGCAGGCCCGGGAACCACTCGAACGTCGACGTCACGAGGTAGAAGTCGTCGCCCACCCGGCAGATCGACGGATCGGGGTGGCAGCCCGGGAGGACCGGGTTCTCGA
This sequence comes from Actinomadura sp. 7K534, assembly GCF_004348575.1. Taxonomy (NCBI): domain Bacteria; kingdom Bacillati; phylum Actinomycetota; class Actinomycetes; order Streptosporangiales; family Thermomonosporaceae; genus Actinomadura; species Actinomadura sp. 7K534. The sequence continues at coordinate 10,082 of NZ_SMKB01000070.1, read as the reverse complement.
ATCGCGCGGCGGGCGTCACAGCAGCGTCACCTCCACCGGGACCGACAGCACCCGGTCCGCGCCGAGGACGCGGACGGGGCCCTCCAGGGTGAACGAGTCCTCCAGGGGCGTGTCGGCGCTCGACCCGCCGACGTGGACGCCGATCTCGCCGGGCTCGACGATGCGCCGCAGGTCGGGCCCGGTGAACGAGGTCCGGTCGGCGTGCACGTCGAACTCGACCCGCGCCGCGTCGCCGGGCTCCAGGCGGACCCGGGCCCATCCGGCGAGCCAGCGCACCGGCCGCACCACCGACGCGACCGGGTCGGACAGGTACAGCTGCACGACCTCGGTCCCCGGGCGGTCTCCCGTGTTGCGGACGACGGCGCTGACCTTGACCGACCCGTCCGTGCCGGCCGGGCCGCCGACCCGCAGGCCGCCGTACTCGAACCGCGTCCAGGTCAGGCCGTGGCCGAACGGGAACAGCGGCGCCGGGTCGACCTCGCTCCAGTCGTGCGAGCCGTCCATCTTCGAGCGCAGGTAGGTGACGGGCGGGCCGGTCGGGCTGCGGGGCACGCTGATCGGCATCCGCCCGGACGGCTCGACCCGTCCCGCGAGGACCCCGGCGACCGCCCGGCCGCCCTCCTCGCCCGGCAGGAACGCCTGCACGACGGCCGCGGCCCGGTCGGCGATGTCCCCCAGCGCGTAGGGGCGGCCGGTGAGCAGCACGACGACCGTGGGCGTGCCGGTGCCGAGCACCGCGGCGGCCAGCTCGGCCTGCCGGCCCGGCAGCGCCAGGGTCTCGGCGTCGCAGCCCTCCCCGGACGTGCCGCGGCCGAACAGCCCGGCGCGGTCGCCGAGCGCCAGCACGCACAGCTCGGCATCGCGCGCCGCCGCCACGGCCGCGTCGATGTCGGCGTCGTCGGCGACGAGGACGTCCTCGGACCCCGCCACCCGCACGCCGGGCAGCTCGTCCCGCAGCGCCTCGGCCAGCGTCGGGATCTCCACGCCCAGCGGCAGCTCCGGATGCTGCCGCCCGACGTGGCTCGGGAACGTGTAGCAGCCCATCATCGCGAACGGGTCCTCGGCGAGCGGCCCCGCCAGCACGACCCCGGAACCGGAGCGCAGCGGCAGCGCGCCGCCGTCGTTGGCCAGCAGCACGACCGACTCCTCGGCCAGCCGCCGCGCCAGCGCCCGGTGCTCGGGCGGGTCGAGGTCCAGCGCCGCGCCGTCCCCGTCGGCCGGCGGCCCGTCCAGCAGGCCCAGCTCGGCCTTGAGCGTGAGGACGCGCGCGGCGGCGCGGTCCAGCAGCTCCTCGGGCACGGCGCCCTGCCGGACCTGCTCGATCAGCGGCGTGCCGTAGCAGCGCACGGTCGGCAGCTCCATGTCGATCCCGGCCCGCAGGGCGAGCGCCGCGGCGTCGCCGCGGGAGGCGGCGACGCGGTGCCGGCTCTGCAGGAACGAGATGCCGAAGTAGTCGGCGACGACGATGCCCGTCAGGCCCAGCTGGTCGCGCAGCAGCCCGGTCAGCAGCCGCTCGTCGGCCGCGGCGGGCATCCCGTCCACGTCGGTGTAGGAGTGCATGACCGAGCGGGCGCCGCCGTCGCGCAGCGCCATCACGAACGGCTCGACGATGACGTCGGCGAACTCGCGCGGCCCGATCGGGGTGGGCGCCATGTTCCGGCCGGCGCGGGAGGCGGAGTAGCCGGCGAAGTGCTTGAGCGTCGAGACGATGCCGGATCGTTCCAAGCCCTGGACGTAGGCCGTGCCGAGGACGCTCACGAGGTACGGGTCCTCCCCGATGCACTCCTCCGTCCGGCCCCAGCGCGGGTCGCGGACGACGTCGAGCACCGGGGCGAGGCCCTGGTGGACGCCGGCCGCCCGCATGCTCGCGCCGATCGCCGCGGCCATCTCGCCGACGAGGCCGGCGTCGAACGTCGCGCCCCAGGCCGGCGGGCTGGGGAACACGGTGGCGCCCCAGGTCATGAAGCCGTTGAGGCACTCCTCGTGCGCGATCGCCGGGATGCCGAACCGGTTCGCGGCGGCGACGCGGTGCTGCAGCTCGCGGAGCCGGGCGGCGGACTCGGCGGCCGGGACGGGCACGGTCCCGTACACCCGGGTGAGCTGGCCGAGGCCGCGGTCGATGACCTCGTCCAGCGTCGGGGCGAGCTCGTGGGAGTCGTCCTCCATCGGGGCCACGGGCGCGCCGGGCTCGGCGGGCATCGCCCAGTACCCGGCGAGCTGGCCCGCCTTCTCCTCCGGCGTCATCCGGTCCAGCAGGTCGGCGACCCGCTCGGCGACCGGCAGCCCGCGGTCGCGCCAGGGCTCACGGGTGGCGCTCGCGCTCGCGGCCGGGACGGCTTCGGTCATCGCTCCTCCGAGGGTGGTGGTGCGGTGGAGGCGCGGACACGCAGATCGGTGGCCAGCTCCACGCGGGGGGTCAGGGGCGGCCGCCCGTCGAGCAGCTGGAGCAGGGTGCGGGCCGCGACGCGGCCCATCTCCTCCAGCGGCTGCCGGACGGTCGTCAGCGGCGGCGACAGCCACTCGCAGGTCGGCAGGTCGTCGAAGCCGACGACGCTCAGGTCCTCGGGGATGCGCAGGCCGGCGAGCCGGGCCGCCTGGTAGGCGCCCATCGCCTGCTCGTCGCTGCCGGCGAAGACCGCCGTCGGCGGTTCCGGGAGCTCCAGCAGCTCGCGCGTGCGGGCGAACCCGCCCCGGTGGTGGAAGTCGCCGTAGCGGACGAGGTCCTTGTCGACGGCGATACCGGCGCGCTCCAGCGCCGTCCGGTAGCCGTCCACCCGGGCCTGGGTGCAGAGCATGTCCTCCGGGCCGCCGATCATGCCGATGCGGCGGTGGCCCAGCTCGATCAGGTGCTCGGTGGCGGACATCCCGCCGGCCCAGTTGGTGGCGCCGACGCTGGCGATGTCGTTGTCCGGGATGTTCACCGGGTCGACGAGGACGAGCCCCACACCGGCCCGCGCCAGCTGGTCGCGCTGGCGGCGGGTCATGCGGGACGTCACCAGGATGACGCCGTCGCTGTGGTGCAGTGCGGGCAGGTTCGCCCAGCTGGGCGGGCGCGCGTCGTCCTCCCGCACCAGCGAGACGACGACGCCGGTGCCGTGCTCGGCGCACTCGGCCTCCACGCCGCGCAGGATCTCCACCGCCCAGGGGCTGTCCAGCCCGGCGAGGACGAGGTCGATCAGGCCGGACCGGCGGGCGCGCCGGGCGCCGCCGGGCCCGGGGTAGTTGTGGGTGCGCAGCAGCGCCTCGACCCGCTCGCGGGTCGCGGCGGCGACATCGGTCCGGCCGTTGAGGACCTTGGACACCGTGGCGGGGGAGACGCCCGCCTCGGCGGCGATGAGCGCCAGCGTCGGCCGGGACGGCCGGTCCGGCATCTCGTCGGTGGTGCGCACGGGCACGCTCTTCTCCTTGCCGAGGAAACGATTGCGAACAGTATCGCAATGTTTCGCAGACTCCTAGCCCCCAGTATCGATAACTCTTCCGCACCTAATTGCGGTCAACCACCGCTGAGGGGTTGACCGTAGGGGGTCGCGTTCTTAGAGTTCCACGTCAACGGAGCCCCGAAGACTTTCGAAATATTTCGAGCCGAGATCGATCCGGTCGGCACGTCCAGGCCACCGGCCTCCACCCCCGATCCAGGAGACCACCATGGGCATCCCTCACCTACCGCGCCGTTCCTTCCTCACCGCAGTCTCCGCGGGAGCCGTGCTGATCACGGCCGCGCCCATGCTGGCCGCCTGCGGCGGGGACGACTCCGGGTCGGGCGGCAAGGTCACGATCGAATGGATGAACATCGCGACGACGGAGCCGTCGCAGAGCCTGTACCCGAAGATCGTCAAGGCGTTCGAGGCGCAGAACCCGAACGTCACCGTCAAGACCACGAACCTGGAGAACGAGGCGTTCAAGTCGAAGATGACCGCGCTCGTCGCCTCCGGCGACCTGCCCGACATCTACGTGACCTGGGGCGGCGGCGTCCTGAAGCAGCAGATCGACGCCGGGCTGGTCAAGGACATCACCTCCGACGGGTCCAAGGTCCTCGGGACCATGACCGACGTCTCCAAGAAGCCGTACCAGTTCGACGGCAAGACCTACGCCGTCCCCTACGACATGGGGATGGTCGGCTTCTGGTACAACAAGAAGCACTTCGAGAAGGCCGGGATCGACGGGCCGCCGAAGACCTGGGCCGAGTTCCTGGACGCCGTCCGCAAGCTCAAGGACGCCGGCGTCACGCCCATCGCGCTCGGCGGCAAGGACAAGTGGCCCGGCCACTACTACTGGTCCTACCTGGCGATGCGCATCGGCGGCATGCAGGCGATGGAGCAGGCCGCCCAGAGCAACGACTTCAGCGGCGCCCCGTTCGTCCAGGCCGGTGAGAAGCTGAAGGAGCTGTCCGACCTGCAGCCCTTCCAGCAGGGGTTCCAGAACGCCGGCTACGACACGCCCGGCGGGCAGGCCGCGACCATGGGCGCCGGCAAGGCGGCCATGGAGCTGATGGGCCAGTGGGCGCCCGCCGTCCAGGTGGACGCGTCCGGCAACGAGCTGGGCGACGACCTCGGCTGGTTCCCGTTCCCGACCGTCGAGGGCGGGCCGGGCGCCGTGACCGACGTGTTCGGCGGCGGCAACGGCTTCGCGGTCAGCAAGGACGCGCCGAAGGAGGCCCTGGACTTCCTCACCTTCTTCATGAACGAGGCGAACGAGCGCGAGCAGGTGACCTCGGGCGCGTCCATGCCGGTCGTCAAGGGCGCCGAGAGCGCGCTGGAGGACCCGAACCGCAAGATGGTCGCCGAGGCGCTGAACACCTCGGCCGGCTTCCAGCTCTACCTGGACCAGGCGTTCCCGCCCGCCGTCGGCCAGGAGGTCAATGACAGCGTCGCCTCGCTCATCGCGGGCAAGAAGTCGGCCCAGGAGGTCACGCAGTCGGTCACCAAGGTGGCCAAGAGCCAATGACCCTGTCCGCCACGACCGATGACCGGCCGCGGCACGCTGCACGGGCCCCGCGCGAGCGGGGCCCCAAGGCGTCCGCGGGCACCCGGCTGCGCGGCTGGCTGGCGAGCACCTGGTTCCTCGTCCCCGCGCTGCTGCTGTTCCTCTGCTTCGTCCTGACGCCGATCCTCGTCGCCTTCTTCACCAGCTTCTTCAAGTGGGGCGGCTTCGGCTTCCCCGACGACTTCGTGGGCCTCGACAACTTCCGGGGCCTGGCCGGCGACGAGGTATTCCGCGGCGACCTGTGGCGCGGCTTCGTGCTGGTCCTGCTCACCCTGGCCTTCCAGCTCCCGCTGGCCCTCGCGACCGCGGTGCTGCTGAACCAGCGGATGCGCGGCCGGGCGGTCTACCGGGCGATCTTCTTCGCGCCCTTCATCCTGTCCGAGGTGATCGCGGGCGTCCTGTTCGGCATCATCTTCCTGCCGGGCAACGGGCTCGCCGACACCCTCGTCGAGGACCTGCCGCTGCTCGGCGGCCTCGCCGGCAAGTGGTTCTCCGACCCCGACACCGCGCTGCCCACGCTGATCGCCGTCATGACGTGGAAGTACTTCGGCTTCCACATGATGATCTACCTCGCCGGGCTGCAGGGCATCCCGAAGGAGGTCCTGGAGGCCGCGTCCATCGACGGGGCGGGGGCCTGGCGGCGGTTCCGCAGCGTGACGCTGCCGCTGCTGGCACCGACCCTGCGGATCAGCGTGTTCCTGTCCGTCATCGGCACGATCCAGCTGTTCGACCTCGTGTGGGTCACCACGACGGGCGGGCCGACGCATGCAACGGAGACGATGGCCGTCACCATGTACGAGTTCGGGTTCAAGCGGTACCAGATGGGCTACGCCAGCGCGATCAGCGTGGCCATGTTCGTGATCAGCATGGTCTTCTCCCTGCTGTACCAGCGCTACGCGCTCAGCCGCGACCTGCAGGGCGCGGTCACCTCCGCGGGAGGCCGCCGATGACCCGCCAGGCGATCGCGCGGAGCATCTCCCGGCACACGCTGGTCTGGGTGCTCGGCTCCTTCATCGTCGTCCCGCTGCTGTACGCGGTGCTGGCCGGCCTCAAGACCACGGGCGCCCTCACCACCAACCCGATCGGGCTGCCGGACGAGTGGATGTTCTCCAACTACGGCGCCGTCCTGTCGTCCGGCGCCTTCTGGCAGCAGATCGGCAACAGCGTCATGATCGCCGTCCTCACCACGGCGATCACGGTCGCGGTGTCGGCGCTGGCGGCGTTCGCGTTCGCCCGCTACGCCTTCCGCGGCCGCGAGGTCTTCTTCACGGCGTTCGCGGCGGGGCTGATGTTCCCGCCCGCGGTGGCGGTGCTGCCGCTGTTCGTCCTGCTGCGCCAGTTCGGGCTGCTGAACAACCCCCTCGGCGTGATCCTGCCGCAGGCCGCGTTCGCGCTGCCCATCACGATCATCATCCTCCGCTCCTTCTTCCGGACGATCCCGGCCGAGCTGGAGGAGGCGGCGATCATGGACGGCTGCAGCAGGTTCGGCTTCTTCTGGCGCATCCTGCTGCCGATGGCGCGGCCCGCCATCGGCACCGTGTCCGTCCTCGCCATCGTGACGAGCTGGAACAACTTCTTCCTGCCGCTGCTGGTGCTGGCCGACGAGAAGTGGCACACGATCCCCGTCGGCATCCAGCAGTTCCAGGGGCAGTACTCGACGGACTACGCCATGGTCATGGCCTACATCGTGCTGGCGATGATCCCCGCCCTGCTGTTCTACGCCGTGGCCGAGCGCCAGCTGATCGGAGGTCTCACCGCGGGCGCCACCAAGGGCTGAGCACCGGGCCGCCCCGGGCACGCGCGGATGTGCGGAAACACGGCGGTGAAAGGGTGAAAGGGCTGTTCACCGGCCTCACCGGCCGGGGTTAGCGTCCGGGTGGACCTATCTCTCCGACCCCCCGTGAACGGAGGACGATGTCGACCCGGACACGAACCCCCCGCAGAGCGACCTCGCGAAGACCGGCCCTCCGGAGGCGGGCCGCCGGCAAGCGGGCCGCCAGGAAGAACAAGGCCCTGCTGGCCGGCGCCGTCCTCGGCCCGGCGATCGTGGCCGGGTCGCTGCTGACCGCGCCGCAGGCGGCCGCGCACGGCGCGCCGATGGTGCCCGGCAGCCGCACCTACCTGTGCTGGAAGGACGGCCTGACCCAGAACGGGCAGATCATCCCGAACAACCCCGCCTGCGCCGCGGCCGTCGCGCAGAGCGGCACCAGCTCGCTGTACAACTGGTTCGCGGTGCTGCGCTCGGACGGCGAGGGCCGCACCGAGGGCTTCATCCCCGACGGGGAGCTCTGCAGCGGCGGCGCGGTCGTGTACGACTTCAGCGGCTACGACCTGGCCCGCGACGACTGGCCCGTCACGCACCTCACGGCCGGCGCGGACATCGAGTTCCGGTACAACAAGTGGGCCGCGCACCCGGGAACGTTCCGTACCTACATCACGAAGGACTCCTGGAGCCCGACGCGGCCGCTCGCCTGGAGCGACCTCGAAGCGCAGCCCTTCTACAGCGCCACCGACCCGCCCAGCGTCGGGTCGCCCGGCAACGAGAGCGCCTACTATCACTGGAACGCGCGGCTCCCGTCCGGCAAGAGCGGCCGCCACATCATCTACACGGTGTGGGAGCGCTCCGACAGCCGGGAGACCTTCTACAGCTGCTCCGACGTCGTCTTCGACGGCGGCAACGGCGAGGTCACCGGGGTCGGCCCCGGCAACGGCGACCCCACCGACCCGCCCACGGACCCGCCCACCGATCCGCCGGACACCCCGGGCATGGTCTGCACGGCGGCCTTCCGCTCCGTCAACAGCTGGGGCGGCGGCTACCAGGGCGAGGTCACGGTCACCAACACCGGCACGCTCCCGATCAACGGCTGGATGGCCCACATCACCCTCCCCAGCGGGCAGACGATCGGAAGCCTCTGGAACGGCGCCTACACCCAGTCCGGGTCCGACCTCACCGTCACCAACGCCGACTGGAACGGCGCGCTGGGGGTCGGCCAGTCCACCACGTTCGGGTTCACGGTGAACACGTCCGGCGCGGCGGCCGGCCTCGACCCGCACTGCATGACCACCTGATCCGCCGGCCGCTGTTTTACCGGCACCGCTGAAAGGGAACTGCTCAAGGACCGGGCTCCCGAAGACATTGGCCCTCGAATACGGAGGCTCCCGAAGACAAGAGAATGTGGCCCGCGGCATCCGACAGGGGATGCCGCGGGCCGCTCCCTTTCCCGGGGCCGCGAGGCGTAACGCGCGGCCGATCCCGGCCCGGACAGGGGGAGGCCCCGTGACCGGAGCGGATCACGGGGCCGTTTCCCTGGGTGGCCGGCTACCTGCTACTGCACGGGCGGGTAGGCGTTCGCGAGCAGCTCACGGAACTGCGCGGAGAACCAGTGCCCGGAGATCGGCGCGTCCGGCAGGGCGCCGCTCGGGTTGTTGCCGTTGCGCGGGTTGCCCCCGTAGGCGGGGTCGCACATCTCGTCGAAGCCCTTGCCCTCCTCGTTCGGGATCTCCTCGCTCGCCCCGTCCGACTCGCCGGGCGGCTTGATCCACACGTAGGCGTCGATGCCCGGCTCGGGGTTCGCGGTCGGCCGCTCGCCGAGGCCCGCCCCGGACTGGTTGCACCAGTTGCCGAGGTGGATGCGCCGGTCGGTCCGGCCGCCGTCGACGTAGGCGTCCACGTCCGTCGTCGGGCCGGGGCCCGCCGGGCGCTCGGAGCCGCCCCAGCCGTTGCGGCTGGTGTCGATGAGCATGCCGATGCCCTGGTCGAAGCCGTTGCCGATGAGCTCCTGGCGGTACGCCTGCGCGTACGACAGCTCGTCCACGTAGCGGTTCCAGTCGACCCACGAGGACTCCCGGACGGACGTGCCGTTCACGGAGTCGTTGATGGTGAAGTGGGGCTCCTTCAGCGCCCCGTAGTTGGCCGTGTTGGTGATGAACCCGGCCACGTTGCCCAGGGAGCCGGACTGCTGGGCGACCTCGGTGAGCAGGTCGGCGGAGGAGGAGAAGTTGTCGTCCCAGCCGAGCCAGCCGTGGTGGCCGATGTCGATGTAGTTGTAGACGTTCGGGATGGCGCCGAGCTTCTGCAGCGCGTAGGCGATGCCCTTCTGGTAGTTGCCGTTCTCCAGCATCTCGTTGCAGTTCTCGGTGGCGACGTCCCCGGTGCCCACGTTGGTGACCAGGTTCGGCAGCGAGTCGATCTCCACGACCGTGACGATCCGCAGGTCCGCGTACGCGTCGTCGCCGAGGATCTCCGCGATCGGGTCGATGAACTCCGCCTTGTACTTGTCGATCTCGTCCGGGCCGAGCTCGCCGTTGGACGCGAGCGCGGCGCAGTCGCGTCCGGGCAGGTTGTAGACCACGACCTGGATCGTGTCGGCGCCCTGGTCGAGCGCCTCGTCCAGGTGGTCGCGCAGGCCCATCCGGCCGTTGGCGCCCCCGATCGCCGCGATGCGGTCCATCCAGACGCCGGTCGGCTCGTCGGCGACGGCGGAGCCGCCCGGTTCGGAGGCGGCGTTGGCCGACCACTCGGGGTTCACGTACACGTCCGCGTCGGCGTACGGATTGTCGACGCGGTCACCCGGCGGATCGGTGGGCGGATCCGTCGTCGGCGGGTCGGTCGGGCCCGTCGTCCCGTCGCAGACGGTCCCGTTCAGCGTGAACCGGGCGGGAGCCGCGTTACTGCCGGAGTAGGTCGCCTGGAACCCGGGGGTGACGGACGCGCCGGTGCCGAGCGTGCTGCTCCAGCTCGGGTTCGTCACGGTGACGTGCGCGCCCGACTGCGAGAACGTCCCGTTCCAGCCGGACGTCACCCGCTGGTTCCCGGGGAAGTCCCACTCCAGCGTCCAGCCGCCGGTGATCGGGTCGCCGAGGTTGGTGACCGCGACGTTGGCGGTGAAGCCGCTGCCCCAGTCGTTGGTGGTGTAGTCGACTCTGCACCCGGCGGCCGCGCTGGCCTGGGTCTGGGCCAGCGCGACCGTGCCTGAGGCGAGCAGGAGTGCGGCCGATGCGGCCGCGAGGCCGCGGCGGGCGCCGCGGCTCCTGCGCGCTGGGGGGTGTTTCATCCGGTTTCCTCCTCTGGTGGGGGTGGGCGTCGTGCCAGTGGGGGT
>NZ_SMKB01000546.1:0-608 GCF_004348575.1 Actinomadura sp. 7K534 | reverse complement strand
CCTTCTTGCCGGTCTTGCCCGCCTTCTTCCCCTTCCCCCCGGAAGGCCCGTCATCGGGATAGGGCACAGCCTCGTCGTGGTAGTCGCCCTCGTCGTCGGCATAGTCCGGCTCATCACCGAACCCCGGCCCATACCCCGGCCCGCCGCCGGAACCGGAGGGACCGCCGTAGCCGGCCGCGCCCGGATGGCCGGGCGTCATGCCGGGCCCCGGTGCCCAGCCCGGGCCTGGAGGCGCGTCATGGCCCTGCCCTCGGCCGTAACCCGGCGCCCCGCCGGTACCTGGGGCACCGCCATGGCCTCGCATCTCGCCGTAGCCCTGGGCCCCCTGGGAACCCGATGCCTCGCGATAACCCGGCGCCCGAGGGACTTGGTTCGGTCCAGTGCCGTAGCCCGGGGCCGTCTGCGGACCCGTCGCCTCGTAACGGCCCGGTGCCCCGCCAGGGCCACCCGGGCCGCCACGGCGCTGCATGCCGCCGTAGCCCGGCGCACCCTGCGGACGCGGCGTCTCGCCGGTGTTCGGTCCGCCTCGGGAGGCCGGGGCACTGCCCCGGGCCGGTGGTGCGCCGTAGCCGGGGGCGCCGCGGCCGGGGGCCTCCGGCTAGCCGGGG
>NZ_SMKB01000006.1:0-80552 GCF_004348575.1 Actinomadura sp. 7K534 | reverse complement strand
GGTTCTAAGTGGGCCATCGTGCTCGGATCGGACTGGTAGCTTCGGCGCCATGACCGCGCGAGATCTTCCTGGTACGCCCGTTTCGCCGCCGTCCGGTGAGGCCGCGGGGCCGGGGGCGGGGGCCGATCGTCCTCAGCCTCCGCAGGCGCCGGACGGGGGTCCGGGGCCGAAGGGGGAGACCGAGAGCGCGTTCTGGGCCGGGTCGGACGGCGACGGGCCGGCCGGGCGCAAGCGCCGGTGGCCGCGGGTCCTGATCGCGGTCGGGGTGTTCGCCGCGCTGGTCGTCGCGGGGCTCGGCGGGCTGGCGTGGCAGCGGCAGTCGGCCTACAACGGCAACATCGACCGCATCGAAGGCGTCATGCCGGAGAAGGGGTCCGCCCGGCCGGGGCCGAACGTGGAGGGCACCGAGAACTGGCTGCTCGTCGGGTCGGACTCCCGGGAGCAGAACACCACCGGGGCGGGCGGCCAGGGCTGGAAGCCCGGTCAGCAGCGCACCGACACGATCATGCTGCTGCACCTGCCGGCGGACCGGAAGAAGGCGTACGTCGTCTCGTTCCCGCGCGACGCGTGGGTCGAGGTGCCCGGCTACGGCAACCAGAAGATCAACGCGGCGTTCTCCTACGGCGGGCCGACGCTGCTGATCGAGACCGTCGAGAACCTCACCGGCATCCGGATCGACCACTACGGCGCCATCGACTTCGAGGGGTTCAAGTCGATGACGGACGCGCTCGGCGGCGTCACCGTCAACATCAAGGAGACGGTGTACGACCCGGCCCGCAAGAAGCAGTGGGCGGCGGGCGAGCAGAAGCTCGACGGCGAGGACGCGCTGCTCTTCGTCCGGCAGCGGTACAACCTGCCGAACGGCGACTTCGACCGGATCAAGCGGCAGCAGCAGTTCCTCCGCGCCCTCGCCAAGCAGGCCGCGGACCGCGGGACGCTCACCAACCCGCTGAAGCTCGACCGGTTCCTGAACGCGCTCACCAAGTCGATCAGCGTGGACGAGGGCGTGTCGGCGGGCGACCTCCGCTCGCTCGCGCTGAGCATGCGCAGCGTCCGGGCGTCGGACGTGATGTTCATGACGACCCCGCACAAGGGCACCGGCAGCCGCGCCAGGCAGAGCGTGGTGTTCCTGGACCCGGCCAAGTCGAAGCAGCTGTTCAACGCCGTGAAGACCGCCCACATGGCCGAGTACGTCAGCCAGCACGGCGGCGCAGGCGGCCTGGGCAGCGTGTCGTGATCGTCCGCCCCGGGCGGGCATAACCTTGACGGAGTCGGCAGGTCCACCGAGGGGTTCGCACAGTGCTTCGTCAGGCGTTGCTCGTCGCGTCGCGCAGTGACGGCGTGCGCAGGGTCTTGGAGACCGCGCCGTTCAGCAGCGACATGGTCCGCAGGTTCATCGCCGGAGAGACCATCGAGGACGCGGCACGCGTCACCGGTGAGCTGACCGGCGAGGGGCTGCTCGTCACCCTGGACGTCCTCGGCGAGGACACCCATGGCAAGGGGCGGGCCGAAGAGAACGCCCAGCACTACATCGAGCTGCTGGAGCGCATAGGCGCCGCCGGTCTCGGGACGCGTGCCGAGGTTTCGGTGAAGCTGTCCGCCATGGGGCAGACGTTCGACGAGGACCTCGCCCTGAACAACGCGTACCGGATCTGCGAGGCCGCGCGTTCCGCCGGTACGACGGTCACGCTCGACATGGAAGAGCACACGACGGTCGACTCGACCCTGAGGATCGTCCACCAACTACGGCGCGACTTCCCTGACGTGGGGGTCGTCATCCAGTCGTACCTGCGTCGGGCCGAGGAGCACTGCGCGGAACTCGCCTACGAGGGTTCGCGCGTCCGGCTCTGCAAGGGCGCCTATGCCGCGCCCTCGGCGGTGGCCTTCACCGACAAGGAAGAAGTCGACAAGTCGTTCGTGCGATGCATGAAGGTCCTGATGGCCGGCAGGGGCTACCCGATGCTCGCCACGCACGATCCGCGGCTGATCGAGATCGCGGGCGCCTTGGCCGTGCTGCACGACCGGGACGCGGACTCCTTCGAGTACCAGATGCTCTACGGGATCCGCCCGCAGGAGCAGCGGCGCCTCGCGGCGCAGGGCGCGCAGGTCCGGGTGTACGTCGCGTACGGGCGGGAGTGGTATCCGTACTTCATGCGCCGCCTCGCGGAGCGGCCCGCCAACCTCCGGTTCTTCATGCGCTCTCTGGCGGGGCGGGCCTAGACCCCGCCCGCCTATAGGCTGGACCGGTCGTCAGAAACCCCACGTCAAGGTGTATCGATGATCGCGATTCTGGGTGCCGGGAAGATGGGCGAGGCGCTGCTGTCCGGGGTCCTCCGGGCCGGCCGCCGCCCGTCCGAGCTGATGGCCACCGTGCGCCGGGAGGAGCGCGGGGCCCTGCTGCGCGAGCGGTACGGCATCGAGATCGTGCCGAACGCCGAGGCCGCCGCCAGGGCCGAGACGCTGATCCTCGCGGTCAAGCCGCAGGACATGGGCGTCCTGCTGGACGAGGTCGGCCCGAAGGTCCCGCCCGGCCGGCTGGTGATCTCGATGGCGGCGGGCATCACGACCGGGTTCCTCCAGGAGCGGCTGCCGGAGGGCGTGCCGGTCGTCCGCGTCATGTCGAACACGCCCGTCCTCGTGGACGAGGCGATGAGCGTGATCTCGCCCGGCTCGCACGCGGGGGAGGAGCACCTCAAGCTCGCCGAGGAGCTGCTGGCGCCGGTCGGGAAGGTGCTGCGCATCCCCGAGTCGCTCCAGGACGGCGCGACGGCCCTGTCCGGCAGCGGCCCCGCGTACTTCTACTACCTGGTCGAGGCGATGGTGGACGCGGGCATCCTGCTCGGCATGCCCCGCGCCGCCGCCCTGGAGATGGTCATCCAGTCGGCCGTGGGCGCCGCCGTCATGCTCCGCGACTCCGGCGAGCACCCGGTGCTGCTGCGCGAGGCCGTCACGTCCCCCGGCGGGACGACGATCTCGGCGATCCGCGAGCTGGAGCGGCACGGCGTCCGCGCGGCCGTGCTGGAGGCCATCGAGGCCGCCCGCAACCGGGGACGCGAGCTGGCCGGCGGCTGACGGCCCCGCGAAAAGTTCATCTTTGAACATTGAGCCGATCCGGGCGTTCGTCCGTGAGTAGGTACATGGGACTCATACTGCGCCTCCTCGTCGCCGCCGGACTCGCCGCCGACGCCTACGTGCACTGGACCTTCGCGCCCGACATGGCCTTCGTCCAGGGCGGGGCCATCGGGGGAGACGTGCTCTTCCGCGTGCAGGCCGCGGTCGCCGCCGCCGCCGCAGTCCTGGTCCTCGTCCGCGCGGCCCGCTGGACGTACGCGCTGGCCTTCGTCGTCGCGGCCAGCGCGGTCGGCGCGCTCGTCCTCTACTACTACGCCGACCTGGGCGCGCTCGGCCCGCTGCCCGACATGCACGAGCCCGTCTGGTACGCCGAGAAGACGGTCAGCCTGGTCGGGGAGGGCGTCGCCGCGCTCGCCGCCCTGGCCGGCTTCTTCGTCGCCGGCCGCAAGCGGGGCGCGAGGGACGAGGTTCCCGCCCCCGAGCCCGCCGGCCGCGTCTGAGCTCAGGCGGCTTCGGAGCGTTCCGGGACGGCGGGCGCCGTCACGGAGCGGATGAAGCGGGTCGTGTCGCGCATGGCGGCGGCCGCCTCCGGGAGGACGCGGTTCAGGATCTGGAAGACGTGCATCTGGCCCTTCCAGACCTGGAGTTCGCAGTCCGCGCCCGCGCTGGTGAAGGCTTCCGCGAGGGCCTCGGCCTCGGGGCGCAGCACCTCGTCGCCGCCGACCTGGATGAAGACGGGCGGGACGTCCGTCCACGCGCAGGTGAGCAGGGCCAGCCGCGGGTCGTCGAATCCGGCCGGCCCCACCACCAGGCGGGCGACCCGCTGCGCCGAGACGGCGCTGATGTACGGGTCGCGGGCGCCGCGCTGCGCGCGGAGGGAGAGTTCGCAGGTCAGGTCGACCCAGGGGGAGAAGAGCACGAGCCCGGCCGGGCTCGGCAGCCCCTGCCGGCAGATCTCGCCCGCGAGCGCCGTCGCGAGGTGCCCGCCGGCCGAGTCGCCCGCGAGGACGATGCCCGACGCGGGCACGCCGCGCGCCAGGAGCCAGCGGTAGGCGGCGACGGCGTCCTCCAGCGGCGCGGGGAACGGGTGCTCGGGCGCGAGGCGGTACCGGGGAGCCAGGACGGGCAGCCCGGTGTCGAGGGCGAGCCGCGACGTGATCGGCCGGTGCGTGCGCGGCGAGCAGACCACGTAGCCGCCGCCGTGCAGGTAGAGCACCGCGCCTTCGGCGGTTCCCTCGGCGTCGCGGGAGACGACCCACTCGCCGGTGACGGGACGCTCGTCCCGGCCGGTCTCCAGCTGCGGGTCGTTCAGCGGCAGGACGCGCACGCGGGAGTCGGGCGGTATGAGCAGCGACGCGGCGTCCAGGGTCGAGCGGCCCACGCGGATGCCGCCGGGATGGCCGGGGATGCGGTGCAGGATCGGGCGTACGCCCAGGCGGAGCACGTTGCTGATCGCGCGGCTGCGGACGCTCTGATCCATCTGCGTTCCATCCGTAAGTAAATACTGTCTTATCGGTATGCCCGTTTCCGGTCTGTAATTCACGTCACAGGTTCGTCGCGGGCGCACCCGCCCCGTCGGCCTCCGCGGCGGCGGCTGTGAGCCAGGCCACGTGACCGAGGCGATACCGTGAGGTCATGAGCAGTGCCGCGCCCTCCCCGTCCTCGGCTCCCGAGAACTGCGGGCTCGAGGTCTTCTGGGACGAACGGCTCGTGTCCTACGACTTCGGCCCCGGCCACCCGATGAACCCCGTGCGCGTCGAGCTGACGATGGCGCTCGCGCGGGAGCTCGGCGTCCTGGACCGTCCCAACGTGCGCGTCTCGGCGTTCGAGGCCGCGGACGACAAGCTGCTCCGGCTCGTCCACGAGGAGCAGTACATCGCGGCGGTGAAGCACGCGGGCGCCACCGGGCTCCCCGAGGTCCGGTACGGAATCGGAACCGCCGACAACCCCGTGTTCATCGGCATGCACGACGCGTCGGCGCTGGTCGCGGGCGCCTCCGTCGCGGCGGCCGAGGCGGTGTGGACCGGACGCGCCGAGCACGCCGTGAACATCTCCGGCGGCCTGCACCACGCGCTGAGCGGCGCCGCCAGCGGGTTCTGCGTCTACAACGACCCGGCCATCGCGATCGCGTGGCTGCTGGAGAGCGGCGCCGAGCGCGTCGCCTACGTCGACATCGACGTCCACCACGGCGACGGCGTCCAGGCCGCCTTCTACGACGACCCGCGCGTCCTGACGATCAGCATCCACGAGACGCCGCGGACGCTGTTCCCCGGCACCGGCTTCCCGGACGAGACGGGCGCCGACGGGACGTCCGTCAACATCTCGCTGCCCCCCGGCACCGGCGACCGGCCCTGGCTGCGCGCGTTCGACGCGATCATCCCGCCGCTGCTGCGCCGCTTCCGCCCGGACGTCCTCGTGACCCAGCACGGCGCCGACGGGCACGCGCTCGACCCCCTGGCGCACCTCACGCTCAGCGTGGACGGCCAGCGCACCGCCTACAACCTGCTGCACAAGCTCGCGCACGAGACCGCGGGCGGCCGGTGGATCGCCACCGGGGGCGGCGGCTACGAGCTGGTCCAGGTCGTGCCGAGGGCTTGGACGCACCTCCTGGCCGAGGCCGCGGGCGGTCCGATCCCGCCGGACACGCCGACGCCGGAGGACTGGCGCGCGTTCGCCCGGGACCGTACGGAGGAGATCGCCCCGCGCCGGATGACGGACGGGACGGACGTGGTGGAGGTCAGCACGTGGGCGAGCGGCATCGACCCGGCGAGCCCGGTCGACCAGGCGGTGCTGGCGACCCGCCGGGCGGTCTTCCCCGAGCACGGCCTCGACCCGATGACGGACGTATGACCGCGGCCGGGACCCCGCCGGCCGCCGGGCCGAAGCCGGCGCCGACGCGGGACGAGCTGCGCGCCCACCTCGTCCGGACGATGATCGCCGGCGGGGTGGCCACGCCGCGCCAGAACAACCTGCTGCACTACCGGCGGATGGCCGCGGGCCACCCGTACTACCAGTTCGGCCTGGAGCTGAAGCCGTCGTGGACGGAGCAGTCCGTGCTGGAGATGATGGTCGAGCGCTGCGGCGTGGACCCCGACCCCCGGCACATCTACGGTGACGACACCATCGACCCCGAGATCACGCTCGACACGCTGGAGGCGATGGGCGAGCGCATCGGCACCGCGGCGCGGCGCCGGGAGAACGTGGTGCTCGCGACGGGCCACCCGGCGACGCTGACGCCGCTGTACCAGGCGGTGGCGCGGGCGCTGGCGGACGCGGGCTGCCGGCTGCTGACGCCCGCGGCGGGCTGGACCTACGAGGTCGAGGTCGGCTACGGCGGCCTCGACCTGCGCCGCCTCGTCTACGCCGAGCCGGGCGTGGCGATGCTGGAGGGCGACGACCACCGGACGCACCACACCCACGATCCGCACCCGATGGAGGCCATGCTCCGGGAGCTGGCCGGTAGCGCTTCTGAGGGACCTCCGGAAGCTAAACCTGATTTTTGGCCGGATCTGGCCATCGCCGATCACGGCTGGGCGGGAGCCGCCGGCCAGGCGGGCATCGACACCGTGGGGTTCGCGGACTGTAACGACCCGGCGCTGTTCGCCGGCGCCGCCGAAGGCAAGATCGACGTGGTCGTGCCGCTCGACGACGGCGTCGCTCCGCACCACTACGCGCCGCTGACCGCGTACATCCTTGATCACGCGGGTCTCCACCCGGCCTCCTGACCCGCCCTGCGCGCGGCGGTCACGGACCGTCACCGCGTCCCATGACCGCTGCGGTTGTCACTGCGTGTGACGAGACGGCCGTACCGGGACGGATGGGCTTGCGCGACGCCACCGTGAGCGGCGGAACCGCAGGTCAGGACGGGGTTTCGGTTGACAACCGTTCGTCGTGCCACGCAATGTGCCGTCATGTCCACGCTCCGTGTGGAATCAGCACTGTGTCCCTGGGGTCAGGTCGGGAGACGGAATTGTGCGGAACTCCCCTCTTGCGACTGCCGATACGCGATTTACGCTGGAGGAAGTACACGTGCGTGATCAAAGTCACCCAAAGGGCCGGTGCGCGGCACGTGTGGAAGAGGGCGTCCGATGACCTCAGGCGAGCGACCTCTGAGCGAGGTCAGGTTCCTGACCGTGGCCGAAGTGGCCTCGGTGATGCGGGTGTCCAAGATGACCGTCTACCGCCTCGTCCACTCCGGCGAGCTGCCCGCGATCCGCGTGGGCCGTTCGTTCCGGGTTCCCGAGCAGGCCGTTCACGACTACCTGCGCGACGCGTACATCGAAGCCGGATAACGGGTAAGGGCGGGGCATGAGCCACGACCCCGCCGGATACTCCGCACCCGGCCGTGCAGGGGGCATCGGGACGAGCCCCAGGGCGTGTCCCGAAGCTGGGGATGCAGGACGAGGACCGGATAGCCGGTCCGGACACCGAGCCGGACGGGCGGTGGCCACCCCTGGTGGCCGCGAAACCACCCGCCCGCGCATAAGCATGCCCGGCACCGCGCAACGCGCGGCGCCGGGCCGTGTTGGTCCAGGGGGGCGACCCCCTGGAACCCACGGGGCGTCGTGCGACCTGCGGGCGCAGAGCGCCCTCCGGCCGCCCGACCCGTGCTGCGGGCTGGGCTTACCCGTCCAGGGGGGCGACCCCCTGGAATTCCCGCGTCGGCGGGTGGTGCAGCGCGCCGTGGGGCGGGGGGCGGCGTGATCTCCCCCCTTCCAGCGGTACCCTTGGGCGGCGGACCCTGCGCGCGTATCGAGAGATGCTCGCCGCCGGCACGACCGCCTCCTGCACAACACCCGACATACCGAGCGAGGTCTCGTGGGCTCTGTCATCAAGAAGCGCCGCAAGCGGATGGCGAAGAAGAAGCACCGCAAGCTGCTGAAGAAGACGCGCATCCAGCGTCGCAACAAGAAGTAGTCGTCACGCCGGCAGATCAGCCGTAAGGGGTGGGGCGCACAGTGTCCTCGATGCCCGCCGCCGCGGCCCGTGTCGTCCTCGTCACGGGCGTGTCCCGTTTCCTGGGGGCGCGGGTCGCGAACACCCTGCAAGCCGACCCGGGCATCGAACGGGTCATCGGCGTGGACACCGTGCCGCCTGAGGTGTCGCTCGGCCGCACCGAGTTCGTCCGCGTCGACATCCGCACGCCGAGCATCGCGAACATCATCGCCTCGGCCGGTGTCGACACGGTGGTGCACCTCAACCTGGTGACCTCCTCGTCCGTCCCGCGGGCGAAGGTGAAGGAACTCAACATCATCGGCACGATGCAGCTGCTCGCGGCGTGCCAGCGGTCGCCCGACATGCGCAAGCTCGTCGTGCGGTCCTCGGCCGCCGTGTACGGGTCGTCGCCGATGGACCCCGCCGTGTTCACCGAGCAGGACGAGCCCGTCGAGGCGCCCACGTCCGGGTACGCCAAGGACGCGGTGGAGGTCGAGGGCTACGTCCGGGGGCTGATGCGGCGCCGGTCCGACCTCACGGTGTCGGTGCTGCGGTTCGCGAACTTCCTCGGCCCCGGCGTCGACTCGCCGCTCTCCCGGTACCTGCACCTGCCGGTCGTCCCCACGGTGCTGGGCTTCGACCCGCGGCTGCAGTTCGTGCACGAGGACGACGGCGTCGAGGTCCTGCGCCGGATGACCGTCGAGGACCACCCGGGCTGCTTCAACGTCGCGGGCGACGGCGTCCTGCTCTTGTCGCAGGCGCTGCGCCGCGCAGGTCGCCCCTACGTGCCCGTTCCGTCCCCGGCGCACTCGGTCTTCGGGGACGTGGGACGGCGTTTCGCGGGCCTGTCCGGCTTCTCGCCGGAGCTGCTGCGCTGGCTGACCTACGGCCGGGTGATCGACACCACCGCCCTGGAGAACGAGCTGTCGTGGCGTCCGAAGTACAGCTCCGAGGCCGCCTTCGCCGATTTCGCCGGCGCGCACGGCTTCGGCCACGGCCGCATGACCTCGCTGCTCGGACGGCGGTGAACGATCCGACGTGCGTGAAGGAGAGGCCATGATGATGAACGCCCACCGCGAGGACGACGAGGGCGCGCAGGTCATCCACCTCGCCTCGGCCAGGGACGACGACGCGTCCGGCCACGCCGAGCGCGGCCCCCTCGAACGCGGCATCGCGTCCGGGCTGGCGTTCCTGCGGCGCCGCCTGTCCGGCGAGTACGAGGTGGACGAGTTCGGCTTCGACCCCGAGTTCAACGACACGGTGCTGCTGCCGCTGGCCCGCGCCCTGTACGAGCACTGGTTCCGCGTCGAGCTCGTCGGCCTGGACAACATCCCGGAGGGCGGCGCACTCCTGGTCGCCAACCACTCCGGGACGATCCCCCTCGACGCGCTCATGCTGTCGGTCGGCGTCCACGACCACGCAGGGCGGCACGTCCGCCTGCTCGGGGCCGACCTCGTCTACCAGATCCCGGTCCTCGGGCACCTGTCCCGCAAGGCCGGGCACACCCTCGCGTGCAAGTCCGACGCGGCCCGCCTGCTGTCCAAGGGCGAGCTCGTGGGCGTGTTCCCCGAGGGGTACAAGGGCGTCGGCAAGCCGTTCGCCGAGCGGTACAAGCTGCAGCGCTTCGGCCGCGGCGGTTTCGTCGGCACCGCGCTGCGGGCGGGCGTCCCGATCGTCCCGTGCGCGATCGTCGGTGCGGAGGAGATCTACCCCAAGATCGCCGAGGTGCGCCCGCTGGCCCGGCTGCTCGGCCTGCCGTACTTCCCGGTCACCCCGACGTTCCCGCTGCTGGGCCCGGCCGGGCTCGTGCCGCTGCCGTCCAAGTGGATGATCCAGTTCGGCGAGCCGATGACCCTCGACGAGTACGACGCCGACTCGGCCGACGACCCCATGACGGTCTTCGACATCACCGACCACGTCCGCGAGAACGTCCAGCAGATGCTCTTCGACACCCTCCTCCGCCGAGGCCCCGCCTTCCTCTGACAGGCGGCTCCGCCGGTTCAGAACCCGATCGCCTCGCGGAGCAGCAGGACGGTGCCGCGCCCAGGCCGCGGTTCGGCGTTGAGGACGAGGATCCGGTTGACGGCGCTGGGCCACCCGTGGGCCAGCTGGGTCCGGGCGGTCTCCAGCGGAAGGCAGTGGTCTTCGACCCGGCGCAGCGCGGTGTCCAGGTCGGGCACCACCTTCTGCGCGCCGACGACCCAGATGGCGCGGGCGGCGCCGCCGGCGCAGCCGGGCAACTGGCTTCCGCTGCCGGAGGCGATCACGAGGGAGCCGGTCTCGGTGACCGCCTGGACGCTGCTCACGATGACGTCCGGCGCGGAAGCCAGCCGCCGGATGTCGTCCGCCTGGGTGGTGCGGTCCATGACCAGGACGCGGGGCCTGATGGCCTGGTACCGCCCGCCGGCGTTGATGTCCTCCTCGATCCCCGACAGGCGGAGGGTTTCGCTG
This sequence comes from Actinomadura sp. 7K534, assembly GCF_004348575.1. NCBI lineage: Bacteria > Bacillati > Actinomycetota > Actinomycetes > Streptosporangiales > Thermomonosporaceae > Actinomadura > Actinomadura sp. 7K534. The sequence goes on along the minus strand of NZ_SMKB01000006.1, from coordinate 70,094 downwards.
GCCCCGGTGAATACGCCGGCGCCGTCCGGTATCAGGTCCTTGATGCGGGTACGCGCGGTGGCGGCGTCGTCCAGGATCTCCACGGCGAACCCGTGGGCGCTCAGCGCGGCGGCCGCCCGTTCCAAGCGCTGCGCAGGCGCGGGCTCGGTGAACGGCGTGGCCGGCATGGAGGTGGTCATGGTGGCTCTGATCTCCCTGTCCGCTGGATGACGTGTTCGTGTCATCGGTTCGACAGGACGGCCCGCCGGAATGTCAGGCGGCGCACCGGCCTCACATTCCAGTGCGCCGTCCTGTCGAATGGGGGAGGGCAGAAGCGACCAGGGAGCCGTACGCGCCATGACCGACCCGCCGCAGGGACACGACCGGACCGATCCGGGCCTGGACGCGATCATGAGCGAGCGGCGCCGGCTGATCAATCTCGCCTACCGGATGCTGGGCTCGCTCGCCGAGGCCGAGGACGTCGTGCAGGAGACCTACGCCCGCTGGTACGCCATGACCCCGCGGCAGCGGGACGCCATCGAGTCCCCCGGTGCCTGGCTGACGACGGTCGCCGGCCGCATCTGCCTCAACCTGCTCTCCTCGGCGCGCGTCCGGCGGGAGACCTACGTCGGCGAGTGGATTCCCGAGCCGCTGCCCGAGCGCACGGAGTGGACCATCGGGCGTCCCGGCGCCGCGACCCTCGACCCGGCCGACCGGGTCACCCTGGACGAGTCGCTCAACCTGGCCTTCCTGGTCGTGCTCGAATCGATGACCCCGGCCGAGCGCGTCGCGTTCATCCTGCACGACGTTTTCTGCCACCCCTTCGCCGAAGTGGCCGAGATCGTCGGCCGCACTCCGGCGGCGTGCCGCCAGCTCGCCTCCTCGGCCCGCCGCCGCGTCCGCGCCGCGCAGCCTTCCGCGACTCCGGCGGCCCAGCCCGCCCGGGTCGTCAGGGACTTCAAGCGGGCTTGGGAGGCCAAGGACATCGCCGCCCTCGTCCGGCTGCTCGACCCCGACGCCACCGCGACCGGCGACGGCGGAGGACTGGCCGTCACCTTCTCGCGTCCCATCGAGGGCGGCGAGCAGATCGCACACGCCTGGGCCGAACTCGCCCACCGCAGAACCGACGACATGGTGCTGCTGGAACGCACTGTGAACGGGCAGCCCGGCCTGGTGGCCGAGCAGGACGGCGCCGTCGTGACCGTGTTCGCATTCCAGGTGACGGGCGACCGGATCAAGCACATCTGGGTGATACGCAACCCCGAGAAACTCCGCACCTGGACAACGGGTGCCGCGGCGCCATGAGGTCCCGGAGGGCGGTCACAGGATCTCGGCCAGTGCCATGCCGCAGTAGGCGGCGCCGAGCCCGGCGGTGATCGAGATGACGGCGTTGAGGACGGCCTGGAGGCGGATACCGTCTTCGGCCAGCCGCAGCGTCTCGTAGCCGAAGGTGGAGTAGGTGGTCAGCGCGCCGCAGAACCCGAACCCCGCCAGCGCCATGAGCCCCTGGCCGGCGGGCAGCGCGGCGAGCAGGCCCAGCAGCCCTGAACCGGAGACGTTGACGGTTAGGGTGCCCCACGGGAACGGACCGCCGTGGCGGGCCTGCACCGCCCGGTCGACCAGGTACCGCAGCGGCGCCCCCACCGCCGCGCCGGCCGCGACCAGAAGCACCGCGCTCACGACCGCCCCCCGCCCCGGCGAAACGCCAGCCGGGCCAGCTTCGCCCCGGCGTAAACGGCGACCAGGGCTCCGGCAAGGGTGGCGGCGAGGTAGAGCAGCCCGGTACCGGCGGCGCCCGCCTCCATGGCCTGCTGCGCCTCGACGACGTGCGTGGAGAACGTGGTGAACCCGCCCAGCACACCGACGCCCAGGAACGGCCGCACCAGCCGATGCGCCCGCCACACCTCGGTGATCGCGACCATCAGCACCCCGATCAGCAGGCACCCGGACACGTTGATGCTCCACGTCGCCCACCCGAACGCGTCCGGACGGTGGGGGAGCGCCACGGTGATCTGGTAGCGCGCCAGCGACCCGAGTACCCCGCCGGCCGAGATCGCGCCCAACGTCGTCCACGGCGCCCGCCGCAGTTCCGACCGCTGCTGCGGCACCGCCAGATCGACATCGGGGTCGACAATGTGCGCGTCTTCGTCGGACATCGGCCTCCCCTTACCCGCATGACTCGATCATGGACGGCGCGGCCCGGTGGTCACCAGGTGGACGGGAAGAGCCGGTGCTTGAGGAGCCGGTCGATCTGAGCGGCGGCCGCCTCAGGATCGCCGCAGAGGCAAAGGTAGCCGCGCCGCCCCCACTGCGCCTCGTGGTACGCCCACGTGCGGCCGGGGGTGGCGAGGACGCTGACGACGATGCCGACGTCCTTCGTCGCCTGCGCGTGGACCCACAGCAGCGGAACGGGGACGGCGAACTCCTCGCGCCGGTAGAACTTCTCGAAGCGCCACCCTTGCGGGGCGAGCGCCGTGGCGAGATCGTCCAGGTACCGCGCCGCCGTCCGGTGGCCGCGCCGGGTGCGCCACCGCAGCAGCCGACGCTCCGCCCGGACGATCAGAGCCCGCACTTCGCCCACGCGATCTTGCCTCCTTCCACCAGCGGCCGGACGCCCCAGTCGTGCGCGATATCGGCCACCATCAGCAGGCCCCGCCCGTCCGTCGCCGCGTAGTTCTCCGCCCGCATGACCGGTTGCCCCTCGCCGCCGTCCCAGACTTCGATCACCGGCAGTCCGTCGCGCTCGTCCCGGAACACACGGAGGACGATCGGCCCGTGCCCGTGGACGAGCGCGTTGGTGGCCAGCTCGGAGACGATGAGCCGCCCGTCGTGGTCGTCGGCGATCCCCCACTCGGCGAACCGCCCGGCGAGAAAGCGCCGTGCCATGGCCGGGGCCTGCTCGGTGGGTTCGAGCACGACCGTCGAATCGCATTCAGCGGCGATTTCTTTTGTGAATTGATACATCACCCCTCACCCGCGCCCTGTCCGATTCGGGTGGCTGGTGGGGAAAATGCATTCCGCTTTGCCCGATTCGGGGGGAACTGTCAAAACGATCGCCTCGAACATCTCGACCTCCTTTTCCGTTGACCCGTGGCCGAGCATCGCGCAAAGTGTCATGCTGGTGAATGCGTACGCGACGTCACAAGGCAAACTCGGAGCATGGCCTGGCATTCACTGGTCGTCATGGGCCATGACTGGTCATCGGGAGAACTGAAATGCCGCAGCCCCCCAAGCGACTCACCCCGTCGAACAGCGCCCTCGACCTGTTCGGCTCGGAAGTCCGCAGGTACCGTGCGCTGGCGAACCACAGCATCAAGCAGCTCGCGGACAAGATCCCCTACAGCCCGTCCTTCATCGGCGCGGTCGAACGGGCCGAATCCCACTGCGAACGCACCTTCGCCGAACACTGCGACGCCGTCCTAGACACCAAGGAGGCCCTGGCCCACCTACACGACGGCCTGTTCGGCAAGAAGAAGGACGGCTTCCCCGAATGGTTCCGCAAGTGGCCCACCGTGGAAGAAGACGCCGGAACCCTCAAGGTCTACGAGCCCATAGTCATCTATGGACTGCTCCAGACAGAGGACTACGCAAGCACACTCCTGTTCGGCGACCGCGAGGCAATCGACGCGCGATTGGCGCGGCAGGCCATCCTCACCCGGACCAACCCCAAACCGCCGCGCATCATCTACCTACTCCCCGAGACCGTCCTCTGGAACGATGTGGGCGGCCCAGAGGTGATGCGCGCTCAGCTTCAGCACCTCGTGAAAGCGGTCGGCCCCCGCCTGAGTGTCCAGGTCGTTCCGAACGGGGCACCCCACCCGGGCAACGAGGGGACCTTCACAGTGGCGACCCTCTTGGGCGGCGAGGAGATCGCCTTTGCAGAGACTGCGCTTCGTGGGATCATGATCGAGGATCGAGAGGACATCTCCAGGCTAAAAGAAAGGTTCAACGCGATCGGCACGCAAGCCCTACCTGTTGGAATGAGCGTGGACCTGATCAAGCGAACCATCGACGAGAAGTGGCAATGATGAAAAGTGAGCTTGTCTGGCGTAAGTCAAGGCGCAGCGGTAGTTCCGGCGGTCAGTGTGTCGAAGTAGCCAACTTGGAGAACAAGGTGGCCGTGCGTGACTCGAAGGATCCTCACGGCCCGATGCTCGTCGTCTCTCGCGGGGTGTTGCGGGACGCTCTTCGGCTCGCGGCCGAGCGATCGGGGTCGTAACGTCGCGTAGGTTGCGACGGCGCGAGGCCAGGCTTGATCGGGAGGTGGCCGCGCTGCTGGCGGTCGGGGCGTTCATGGAGATACGTCATCTGGCCGGGAACGCCGGGGGAGGCCCGAGGGCTGGTCGCCTGAGTACGTCCTGGAGCGCATCAGGTTGATCGCCGACCTGTGCCACAACATGCCGTGCCCGGCCGTCCCTCCGTCGCCGATCTGTTCTGGCAGGCACAGGGCGGTTGGCGCCGAGGAAGTGCCCTCGCGGCGGGCCTTCCTGTGAGTTCTCAGACCTTGTGGTGTTCCGCATTGTAGGCTGTTCCGCATGAAGTGGAACAGGGCTCTTAGCGGAACAGCGCTTCTGCACGCCCTTGAGCGGGAGCTTCGTTCCATGTTGCCGCCAGGGTGGGACTTGGGGGTGGTGCGCGAGCCGAAGGGAAGCGGGCCTGAGCGTGTGGACCTGCTGCTTGAGGTCCGAGCGCCGGACCAGGCAGGCGGTCGGATCCTCGTAGAGACCAAGCCGAACGTGGAGCCTCGGGACGTTCCTGCGGTTCTCCGTCAACTCGACCGACACGTGCAGATCGACGCCCCGGGAGCAGGTGGCCAGGGACGTCTGGTGGCGGCCCCGTACCTCTCCCCGCGCACCCGCGAGCTGCTCGCCGATGCCGGAGCAGGGTGGTACGACTCCACCGGCAACATGCGGGTTCGGCTGGACCGGCCGGGCCTGTTCGTGGAACGCCGGGGAGCCGACCGCGATCCGTACAGCGACGCGAAGGACCGGCGGCTGCGGTCCCTGCGAGGTCGGGGAGCGGCACGTATCGTTCGCTCGCTGCTCGATGACCGCGTCCCCATCGGGGTGCGGGAGCTGGCCGCACGGGCGGAGGTCAGCGCGGCGACGGGCTCGCGGGTGCTCGAACTCCTCGTCCGCGAGGACCTGATCGAGCGGAACAGCGAAGGCGCGGTGGTCGCGGTGCGCAAGCGGTCGCTCGTGCACCGGTGGACACAGGACTACGGGCTGACGACCACCAATAACGCTGTTCCGGTACTCGCACCCAGAGGCATCGACCGGGTACTCCGGGACCTTGCGGACTACCGGCGGCCGTACGCGCTGACCGGAGCGGCGGCACTACGTGCACACCTGCCTCCGGACGCGGCCGCCGTGGCGCCTCTCGCGTTGCTCGCGGTGTTCGTCGACGATGTCGTGACCGCGCAGCAGGAACTGAGACTGCGGCCGACGGACCGCGGCTCCAACGTGCTGCTCATCGAACCGTCAGACCGGGTCGTCTACCGCGAATCCATCGTGCGCGACCGACTTCTTCACGTCAGCGCCGGCCAGACGGCCGCCGACCTGCTCACCGGCCCCGGACGCTCCCCGGAAGAGGGGCGGCAGCTCATGGACTTTCTCGCGACCAAGGACAAGGAATGGGCCCAGTGAAGCAAGACCGCCCTCCGAAGGAGTACATCCTGGCCCGCGGCGTCCTGCTCGACGCGCTCGACGCCTTGGGCGCACACCGTGAGGCCATCGTCCTGGTGGGCGCTCAAGCGGTGTACCTGCACACCGGAGACGCCGACCTGGCGGTCGCCCCCACCACCACGGACGCCGACATCGCCCTGGCCCCGAACCGCCTCCGAGACCGCCCCCTCCTCGAAGACGCCCTGCGCACGGCCGGCTTCCTCAACGGCCCCAACCCCGGATCATGGGTCGGCGCGCACGGAGTCGCCGTCGACCTGATGGTGCCCGAAGCGCTCAGCGGCTCCGGCGGCCGTCGCGGCGCCCGCCTCCCGGTCCACGGAAATCGGGTCGCCCGCCGGACCGCCGGACTCGAAGCAGCCCTGGTGGACTTCGAGGACCACGAACTGTCCGCACTCGACGATGCGGACAAGCGCACCTCCACGGTACGAGTCGCCGGCCCGGCGGCGCTCCTGGTCGCCAAGTTGATCAAAATCGAGGAACGGCGCGGCCAAGCTCGCCTCCGGCCCAAGGACGGCCTCGACATCCTGCGCCTGCTCCAGACCACCGACACCGACTTCCTCGCCCGGCGCCTCGCAGACCTGACCGCCGACCCGCTCTCCGAGGAGACCACACACCAGGCCGTCCACGCGCTCCGCGACCACGGAACCGACCCGGACGGCCCCCTCGCCACCCTGGCCGCCCAGGCCGTGGGAGTTCTGGAAGATCCCGCTACGGTCATCGGTTCACTCATCGCCCTCACAGAGGACCTGCTCACCGCCTACGACAGCCTGGCCTAGTTGTACTCGGCGACGTCGTCCATCGTGACCCCGTTGAGTCGATCGGCCCGTGCCCGTTGACGAGCGCGTTCGTGGCCAGCTCGGAGACGATGAGCCGCCCGTCGTGGTCGTCGGCGATGCCCCGCTCGGCGAACCGCCCGGCGAGAAACCGCCGCGCCATGGCCGGGCCCGCTCGGTGGGTTCGAGCACGACCGTCGAATCGCATTCAGCGGTGATTTCTTTTGTGAATTGATGCATCACCCCTCACCCGCGCCCTGTCCGATTCGCACGGCTGGTGGGGAAAATGCATTCCGCTTTGCCCGGTTCGGGGGCGGGCCAGGGCTGCGCGCGCACCTTGTCCCAGGCGGTGTCCACTACCTGGAACACCGTCAATAAGACGATTGAACGACCAGGGCCGCTCGGTAGCCAGTAGGTGATTCGCTAGGGCCGTGTCCTCCAGGTGGAGCCGCAGTTCGCGGACGCCGTCGCGTAGTGCCTTGGTGTGGTCTCCATCGAGCATGTCACCTCGGTCGACTAGGTAGTCGTCCACGTTGCGCATGTAGCAACCATCCTGGCTGGAGCGCGTCAGGTGGGAAGTTGCGGGCCGGTTCGCGTCACTGGGTGAGGGCTTGGGTGATTGCCTTTTCGACTGGGGAGAGGGGTTCGCCGGCGAGGTTGAGCCAGTTGGGTTTCGACGGGCTGAGTTTCGGCTGGCCTAGGAAACGCGGGTGCTTTCCGGCGTGCGGTTGGCCGGCGTGCACTAGGAACGGGTGGCACAGGTAGACATCGCCTGCGCTGCCAGTGGCGTGGGCCGTGGGGAGGTGTCCGGTGGCAGCATCTGCTCGCCGGGCCAGTTCTCTGGCGTCCAGTCCATGTTCCCCCTCGGGTTCGAGGACGCGTGCCACGTCCAGGTGGGAACCGGGGCGCAACCGGGTGGGTTCGTCGTTCGGTCCGACGTCCGAGAGCAGGAAGAACATCAGCAGCGCACGTTCTCTGGACGCGACGTTCGCGCGCCAGGTCATGTAGTCGTCCGGCGCTGAGTCGGGGCCGGGGTAGCTCACATCGACGTGCCAGCCGTCGACGACGGCCGGTTCGTCTCCGGGGAAGCGGATCACGAACCCGCCCAGGGTGGCGCGAGGACTCCAACGGCCCTTCCCCACCAGGACGTCGAACGCGGCATGAAGGCGGGGCGTGTTGGCTGCGGCTACGAACGGCGCTTGGGCGTAGTCCGGGCGCGCCGCCACCGGGCGTGGCCACGTGGCCGGTTCACCGGGGTCGGCGCCGAGATCCCGCCAGATGATCGCGCGGCACTCGTCCGCGACCTCCCCGGGGAACGCGCCCTCGATCCGGACGAAGCCGTCCTCGATGAACGCCTGCACCTGCGCGTCGTCAAGCATGATCACACGATGCACCCGGAAGCGCCGCCCTCACCAACCATTATCGAACGGCAACGGCTAGGGATGCGTACCAGTTGAGGCTGGCTTCGCCCGCTTCGCCGAGTGCTACGACGGCTCGGGTTGGGGTTTTCCGTGGGTGGGGGTGATGGCTAGGGCGTGCATGCGGCGTGCGGCCCAGTCGCCCAAGGGAGCCAGGGCCGCGTGGAGGGCGGCGCCCTCGTCGGTCAGTTCGTATTCGACTCGGGGCGGGGTCTCGTCGAAGACCGTGCGCCGGACGATCCCGTCCGCCTCAAGCTCGCGCAGTTGCTGGGTGAGGACCTTCTCGCTGACGCCGGGAAGGCTGCGGCGCAACTCGCCGAATCGGTGGAGCCGCTCGTCCAGCGCCCACAGGATCAGCGCTTTCCACTTGCCGCCGACGACGTCCATCGCGGCGTCGAGGGCACAGATGTAGGGCGGGTTGCGCATCCACCCGATGGTAGTCGCGATGCCCCGCCCTGCAGCTGTACGTCCGGGTCAGGCGGCGGCGCGTCGCATCTCCCAGAGTGAGGCGCGCAGGTGGCCGGCCAGGTCGCCTGGCACCCCCGCCTCCTCGGACGTGGAGATCATCGTCTCCAGGCCGGTCGCCTGCATCTCGGCGTTGGACTCGTCCGGGTCGGGTTCGGTGAACATGAGCGGGAGCATCTGCTCCATCCACGGCTGGAGCACCTCGCGGGTGAACGTCTCCACGTCGCCGCCTTCCGCGTGGACCAGTGCAGCGGCGTGGCTCACCCCGGCGATCATGCCGTACATGCCGCTCAGCGCGCCCATGTCGTACAGCGCGGCGTAGCCGTGGTCCTCGCCCACCCAGTGCGGACGGGCAAGGGGCGTAAGTGCGGGGGCCACGTGGTCAAACAGGTCGCGTGGGCCGCTGTAGAGGATGACGGCTTCGTCCGTTCCCACCGCCGGAGGTACGGCCAGGATGCCGCCGGCGAGGAAGCGCACCCCGTCCTTCTCAAGCCATCCGGCGAGTTCGCGGGCCTGCCGTGCTGAGCCGCTGGTGAGGTTGACGATCGTCCTGCCGGTCAACTTCCCTATGGCCGGTGCCAGCGTTTCGCGGACGCTGGCGTCGTCCAGGAGGCACGCGAGCGTCAGGTCACTTGTTTCGATCGCCTCCTCCAGGCTCGGCGCCTCCCGTGCACCGCGTGCGCGGAGGACGCCCGCCTTACCTGGCGTGCGGTTCCAGATCGTCACCTCGTGGCCGGCCTTCAGGAGCGTGCTCGCGAGCGCGCGCCCCATGCTCCCCAGACCGAGGACGCTGATTCGTTGCGTGTTCATGCATCCACTGTTCAGCGGGGCGACGCAGACCACAAGAACGCACTTTGAGGTGCGTGATTACCTGAAGGTTAGGCGCCTGGCCAGGCGAGATGGCCGGGACCTTCTCTATTGGAGTTGTCGATGACCATTCGCCGTGTGGTGCCCAACATCCAGTCTGAGGTCGTGCCGGAGAGCCGGGAGTTCTATGAGCTGCTGGGCTTCGAGGAGGTCATGAACATGGGGTGGGTCGTGACGCTCGCCTCCCCGTCCAATCCGACAGCGCAGATCAGCTTCTTCACGAGGGACGAAACCGCTCCGGTCACGGCCGACATGAGCGTAGAGGTGGACGACGTGGACGCGGTCTACGCGGCCATGCGGGACGGCGGCGCGGAGATCGTGCATCCCCTGCAGGACGAGGGGTGGGGAGTGCGCCGGTTCTTCGTCCGCGACCCCAACGGCCGTGTGGTCAACGTGCTGGGCCACCGCTGACAAGGCCGGCAGGTCGGTCAGGAATGAAGAAGCCGCCTTGACCTGGGAACTTCTAGGTTTGTTGTCGAGGACATCGACCGATCGGCGGAGGTAGACGGTGGCGCAGGGGCAGAAGGAGAAGTCGGGCGGGCCCGGGGCGGTTTCGCGGTGGATGCAGCATCGGGCCAACGCGCGGATCAACCGCAAAGTCCGCAAGGGACGCGGCAAGGTCATGGGCATGGACGTCCTGATCCTGCACACGGTGGGCAAGCGGAGCGGGGAGCGTCGGGAGACGCCGGTGGCGTGGTTCCCCGACGAGGAAGGCGCGCGGCTGATCGTGGCGTCGGGCGGCGGAGACCGGCACCCGGACTGGTTCACCAATCTGATGGCGCACGCCGACCGGGCGTCCATGGAGCTGCCCGGCCGCGGAGCCGTTCCGGTGACGCCGCAGCGGCTCGAAGGTGCCGACCGTGAGGAGGCGTGGCAGCGCATCGCCGCCGCCCAGCCGCGCATCGCGAAGTACCAGAGCAAGTCCGAGCGGGAGTACCCGGTGGTGCGGCTCACCCCGCGGTGAGACGTTGAAGCGCCCTTACTGAGGTTGGGAGAGGGGCAGGCGCATAAGGAGGCGGGCCCCTGGGGGGTGGCTGGGTTCGACGGTGAGGGTGCCGTTGTGGAGCCTGCCGATATGCCGGCTGATCGGCAGGCCGAGTCCGGTGCCGTTGGGGTCGCGCTCGCGGGAGGACTTCAGGCGGACGAAGCGTTCGAAGACCTTTTCGCGCTGGTCGGGTGGGATGCCGTCCCCGTCGTCGGACACTTCCAGTTCGGCGGCGGTGCCTTGGGTGCTGCGCCCGACCCTGACCTTGATCCAGGTCGCGGCGTGGCGGTCGGCGTTGTCTAGCAGGTTGGCCAGGACGCGGCAGATGAGGTCCCGGTCGCACTCGACGGTCAGGTGTTCGCGCAGGTCCGAGGTGATGGGGATGCGGCCGGACGGACGGTGCCGGAGTTCGGCGTCGGTCAGGTCGGTCAGGTCGGTGGACTGCATGTGGAGGGGCTCGCCGGAGTCCAGGCGGCTCAGCTCGACCAGGTCGGTCAGGATCGCGTGCTGGCGGTCGACCGCGGCCAGCGTGTCGTGGGCGACCTGCGGCCAGTCGACCTCATCGGGGTATAGGAGGGCCTCCTCCAGGAGGAGGCGGATCCCGGCCAGCGGGCTGCGCATGTCGTGGGACGCCGCGGAGGTGAACTGCCGCAGGTCGGTGACGGTGGCCTCCAGGCTGTCCTGGGTGGAGTTCAGCGTCTGGACCATGGCCCGGAACTCCTGGTGGTCGGGCACCGGGACCCGCCGGCTCACGTCGGTGGCGGTGATCTCGGCGAACTCCGCGCGCACCTGCTCGACCGGGGACAGCGCCCTGGCCGTTGAACGGTAGGCGACCGCGAACGCGCCCGCGGTCGCCAGTGCCGCGGCCGCGGTCGCGGCCAGCGCACTGCGCCGTGAGGCGTACCAGGGGATCTCCGGGGACGCGATGTACGCCAGCATCGAACCGCGGCCGTAGTGGTGGCGATGCGCCTTGGGCTCGATGCGCACCGCCAAGATCTTCATGTGCCCGCCCACGGAAGCGGGGAGGGGCACCGTGCGCTGGGCATTGATATGCCCGCGCTCGGGGGCGAAGGCGGCGATGCGGGGCCTGCCGCGCAAGGCCGGCGTCGCAGAGATCACCCGGCCGCGCGCGTCGAGCACCTGCATCTCGTGCCCGGGCAGGGTGGGGAGCGCCTCGGGCAACGCGCCCCGCCGCAGGAGGAAGAACGTGTTGTCGATCGCGTTGTGGACGCGTTCGCGCCCCGCCAAGGCCCGGTGCCTGCTCAGCAGGCTGAGGAACAGCATGGTGACCGAGGCCGACACTGCAGCCATGACGCCCGAGGCCGTCAAAGCCGTGCTCATCCGTAACGGCAGATGCCTCCAGCTCAAGGCGCCCCCCTCGCAGACACCAGGTGCTACTGAGCCGCCCCTACCCCGAGGCCCAGACCGTCACACAACACACGCGGTGCCGACCCGCAGGGCAGGCCGCCCGTGGCGGCGGGCAGGCGGAACCGGTGGAGCGGCCGACGCCCCGGTGAAACCGGGGTGAAAGCCGGTTGAAGGCGGGCGGCCGCACGCTTCCGCACATGAACACCGAAGCACGGCAAACGGCCATATATGCGGCCGGCCTCAGGAAGGCGTTCGGGGAGAAGGCCGTCCTCGACGGGATCGATCTGGACGTGCCGCGCGGCACGGTCTTCGCGCTGCTCGGCCCGAACGGCGCGGGCAAGACCACGATGGTGCGGATCCTGACCACGCTGATCCCCGCGGACGCGGGGGAGGCGCGGATCGCGGGACGCGATCTCGTCCAGGACCCCGACGGGGTGCGCAGGGCGATCGGCGTGACGGGGCAGTACTCGGCGGTGGACGGGCTGCTCACCGGCCGGGAGAACCTCATCCTGATGGCGGACCTGCACCGGCTGGGCAAGGCCCCCGGGCGCAGGGCCGCCGACGAGCTGTTGGAGCGGCTCGACCTTGCGGACGCCGCGAACCGCACGGCCGCCACGTACTCGGGCGGGATGCGGCGGCGCCTCGACCTCGCGATGACGCTCATCGGGAACCCCCGGATCATCTTCCTGGACGAGCCGACGACCGGGCTCGACCCGCGGAGCCGCCGCACGATGTGGGAGATCATCCGCGGGCTGGTCAGGAGCGGCGTGACGATCTTCCTGACGACGCAGTACCTGGAGGAGGCCGACCACCTCGCCGACGGGATCGCGGTGCTCGACGGCGGCCGGCTCGTCGCCGAGGGGACGGCGGACGAGCTGAAGCGGCTGGTCCCAGGCGGGCACGTCCGGCTCCGGTTCGACGGCCCCGCGGAGCTCGACGCGGCGGCGCGGACGCTCGGCGCGGCCACGCGGGACGCGGTCACACGGGACGCGGTCACACGGGACGACGAGGCGCTCACCCTGCAGGTGCCGGGCGACGGGAGCGTCCGGTCGCTGCGGGCCCTGCTCGGCCGGCTGGAGGACGCGTCGATCGAGGTCGGCGGGCTGTCCGTGCACACGCCCGACCTGGACGACGTCTTCCTCGCCCTCACCGGGCGCCCCGAGAACGAGGCGGTCGCGCGATGACGGCGGTCGGGCGGGCGGCGGCGGACTCCGCGACGATGCTGCGCCGCAACCTGCGGCACGCGCTGCGCTACCCGTCGCTGTCCATCGGCACGATGATGGTGCCGGTCTTCATCATGCTGCTGTTCGTCGGCGTGTTCGGCAACGCGCTCGGCGCGGGCGTCGGCGGGGCGGCGAGCGGCGGCTACATCGGCTACGTGGCGCCGGGCATCATCCTGATGGCCGTCGCGTCCGGGTGCATGACGACGTCGGTGTCGGTCTCCCTGGACATGACCGAGGGCATCATCGACCGGTTCCGGACGATGCCGATCGCGCGGGCGTCGCTGCTCACCGGGCACGTGGCCGGCAGCATGATCCAGACGGTGCTCAGCACGGCCGCCGTGATCGGGCTCGCGGTCGCGCTCGGCTTCCGGACGAGCGGAGGCGTCCTCGACTGGCTCGCCGCGATCGCCCTGCTGGTGCTGCTCACGTTCGCGCTGACGTGGGTGGCGGTCGCCCTGGGGCTGCTGGCGAAGAACCCGGAGGGCGCCAGCAACTCGCCGCTGATCATCCAGTTCCTGCCGTTCGTCGGCAGCGCCATCGTCCCGCCGGAGTCGATGCCGGCCGGGGTGCGGTGGTTCGCCGAGTACCAGCCGTTCACCCCCGTCAACGAGACGCTGCGGGGGCTGCTGGCCGGCACGCCGAGCGGGCGGGACGCGGCGGTCTCGATTGCGTGGTGCGCCGGGCTCGCCGTCGCCGGCTACGCCTGCTCGAAGGTGCTGTTCAACCGGAAGGCGCCGCGCTGAGCTCGCGGGCCAGGTCGCGGGCGGCGGCCCGCAGGCCGCATCCGTCCAGGCGGGCGTACTCCGGCACGGCCGCGGAGTACGCCCGCCGGTCGGCGTCCTCGGCGGTGCGGCGGGCCGTCGACGGTGACATCGTGGGCTGGAAGGACCGGACGAAATACAGCCGGTCCGCCAGCGCGATGGTGCGCGCCGCCCGCGCCCGCACGTCCGGCGGGGCCTCGGCGGTGCCGCCCGCGCGGGCGAGGTCGGCGAGGGCCAGGGCCAGCAGGACGCCGCCGCAGAGCGGGAGATCCATCAGGAACGACGGCATCGTGTCCTGCGGGTGGGCGAGGAGGGCGGACAGCTTGGCGGGCAGCCCGGCCGCGATGTCCTCGACGAGGTCGAGCCGGCCGTGCCGCGCGTGGGCGACGACGGTGACGCTGTGCGCTTCGAGCGTCCACGGGTCGAGGCCGGGCGCCGACATGGGGTCCTCGTCGCAGGTGAGCCGCTCGACCGCCCGCCGCCAGAGCCGCAGGCCGGTCGCGGTGCGGCCGCGCCCGAAGGCGATCTCCGCGCGGGCGCCCAGGTGGAAGGTGGCGGTGCCGAACGTCTCGTCGTGGCCCGACACGAGCGACTGGTCGAGCCGGCGTTCGGCCCGGTCGAGGCGGCCGAGGCGGAGGTCGGCGGCGGCGAGCGCCCACAGCAGCCCGAAGCTGTCGTGCCATCCGTAGTGCTCGATCAGGTCCAGGGACACGTGCAGGTGGTGCGAAGCCCGTTCGTCCCGGTCGAGCTGCAGCAGCAGCTCGCTGACCCGCGAGTGGGCGAGCAGCGTGAGCCACGGGGTGCGCGGCTCGCCGGACGCCGCGAGCATTGTCTCGGTGGCCCGGAGCGCCGCGGTCAGGTCGCCGTCGCGTTCCCTCATGTAGCCGGCGACGCAGTTCGCGATGGCGGCGAGGGCCGGCGAGTCGCTCGCGCGCATCCGGTCGAGGACGGCCGCGCCGCCGTCCGGGTCGAGGATCTCCGGCCCGGCCGCCAGCACCGCCGCCATGGCCTGGATGAAGCCGGTCGGCGCGGCGGGCGGCAGGCGGCGCAGCGCGACGAGGGTCCGCGTCGGCCGCGGCCCCTTCATCAGCAGCGCGGTCAGGACGTTGAGCGTGAGGGCGGTCCGGGCCGTCTCGACGTCCCCGGGGCCGGGACGGAAGCGGCTCAGCGGCCCGGCCGTCTCCTCCGCCATGGTGATCATCCGGCTGTAGGCGGCCTCCAGCGTCCACAGGCCGCCGAGCACGGCGGCCACCGCCGCGACGGCCGGGCGGTCGTCCCGGGCGAGGGCGTGGCGGAGCGCCTGCACCAGGTTGTCCTGCTCGACCCGGACGCGCGCCAGGGCGGCGAACGGCTCGGCGCCGAACAGCGACTCCTGGTGCGCGGCCCCGAACCCCCGCGCCCAGGCGAGGAGCCCGCCGATCGCACGGTCCGTCTCGCCTTCGGCGTCGCGGTGGGCCGCGCTGAACTCGCGGACGCTCTCCAGCATCCGGAACCGCGTCCCCGATTCGCCCTCGGTCGTTTCGAGCAGCGACTGGACGACGAGGTCCTCCAGGCTCTCCAGGACGTCGCCGTCCACGAGGGGGCGTGCAGCGTCGGCGGTGAAACCGGCGGAGAAGACCGACAGCGCTCGCATGGCCGCCCGCCCGGACGGAGACAGGAGGTTCCAGCTCCATTCCACGACGGCGTGCATCGTCCGGTGCCGGGACGGCGCGTCACGCGCGTTGCCCCGCAGCAGCGCGAACCGGTCGTCCAGCCCGCGGGCGATCTCCGGCACCGACATGACGCGGACGCGCGCCGCCGCCAGCTCCACGGCGAGCGGCAGGCCGTCCAGGCGGCGGCACAGCTCCGCAGCGGCGTCCGCGGGGACGGCGGCGCCCGGCCGTGCCGCACGCGCGCGCTGCCGGAACAGCTCGACGGCCGTCGGCAGGCCCAGCGCGGGGAGCGGGTACACCGACTCCGACGACAGGCCGAGCGGCGCGCGGCTCGTCGTGAGCACCCGCAGGTCCCGGGTCATCGCCACCAGGCCGCCGACGAGGCCGGCGACGCCGCCGACGACGTGCTCGCAGTTGTCCAGGACGAGCAGCACGGGACCCGGCCCGAGCGCCTCGGCGATCCCGGCGAGCGGGCCGCCCGTCCCGCCGGGGCGGCCCGGGGCGGCGCGGCGCGGGTCGCCGGCGCCGAGGACGGACGCCGCCTCGGCCGCGACGTCCTCGTCCCGGGCGACGCCCGCGAGCGGGACGAAGTGCACGGACCGCTGCGGGGCGTCGCGCGCCACCGCGTGCGCGAGCCGCGTCTTGCCGAGCCCGCCCGCGCCGACGATCGATGTGACGCGGGACGTGTGCACCAGGTCGAGCACGGCCGCGAGGTCGCCCGCCCGGCCGAGCAGCGGGTTCGGCTCGTGCGCGACACCCGTCCGCACGGCCGGGGCGTCCGCGCGGAGCAGCTCCCGGTGGACGTCCTGGAGCGCGGCCCCCGGATCGGCGCCGAGCTCGTCGCGCAGGGCGCGCCGGTAGGTCTCGTACCTGGTCAGCGCGGTGGACGGCCCCGCGGTCGCCGCCTCGCAGCGCAGCAGTGCGCCGAGGACCTCCTCGTCGCGGGGATGCTCGCGGGCCACCGCGGTGAGCGCGTCCAGCCCCTCGGCGTGCCGGCCGAGCCGGGCCAGCGCCAGGGCGCGGGTGCGCGCCAGCGCCCGGTACGCCGGGGTCCGTGCCGCTCGCAGCGCTGACAGGGGGTCGTCGCCGGTGCCCGGACCCGGGGGCGCGTCCCACAGGGCGAGGCCCTCCTCGGCGCGGGTGAGGGCGCCCGCGTGGTCGCCCTCGCGGGAGCACCGCGCGCTCGCGGACGCGGCGAGCAGCACGGCCGAGGCGTCCACCCGGGACTCGTCCAGCCCCAGCCGGTACCCGGCCGGGGTGCGCACGACGACGTCCGGCCCGAACTGCGACCGGGCCCGCGACACGACGACCTGGAGCGCCTTGGCGGGGTTCTCCGGACGCCCGTCCGGCCACAGCCCCTCGACCAGGCGGGCGACGGGCACGCCCGCCCGCGGCTCGTCCGCCAGGAGCGCGAGCAGGCCGCGCAGCCGGGGGCCGGAGACGTCCCGCCCGCGGCAGGAGACCCGCGACAGCAACCTCAGCTCGACGGCCACGGGAGAAGGCTAAGCCCGCGGGGGCGGTCAGGTGCGGTAGTGGCGGCGGAGGGCGACGCCCGCGAAGACCCCGCCCGCGACGGCGCCTGCGCCGGCCGCGACGGGCAGCGCCACCATCGTGACCTTGCGGCCGGTGCGGAAGTCGTGGACGGGCCAGCCGTTCTCCCTGGCGTGCGCGCGCAGCTCCGGGTCCGGGTTCACGGCGTGCGGGTGGCCGACGGCGGTCAGCATCGGCAGGTCGTTGATCGAGTCGCTGTAGGCGGCGCAGCGCGCCAGGTCCAGGCCCTCGCGCTGCGCGAGCGCGCGGACGGCCTCGGCCTTCGCGGGGCCGTGCAGCAGGTTCCCGACGAGCCGGCCCGTGTAGAGGCCGTCGCGCGTCTCGGCGACGGTGCCGAGCGCGCCGGTGAGGCCGAGGCGGTGCGCGATCGTCCGGGCGACCTCGACGGGCGTGGCGGTGACGAGCCAGACCTGCTGGCCCTCGTCCAGGTGCTGGAGGGCGAGGGTCCGGGTGCCGTGCCAGATCCGGTCGGCCATGACCTCGTCGTAGATCTCCTCGCTGAGCGCGACGATCTTGTCGACCCGCTGGCCGGCGACGAACGACAGCGCGGCCTCCTTGGCGCTGCCGATGTGCTCGGAGTTCTCGGTGCCGCGCAGCCGGAACGCGGCCTGCCCCCAGGCGAACATGGCGAGGTCGCGCATCGTGAACAGCTTGCGGGCGGCGAGGCCGCGCGCGAAGTAGTAGATGGACGCCCCGCGCATCATCGTGTTGTCGACGTCGAAGAACGCCGCCGCGGACGGATCGGGCTCCGGAAGCGGCTCGGGCTCGGCCGCCGCGGCCGCGGCGACCTCCCCGGCGCTCTTGTGATCTTCGTCCTTGGCGCGCTGCCAGAATCGCCGCATGGGGCCGAGCCTAGTCAACCCCCTTGCCCGAGATCGTCGCGCCGCCCGTGATTGGGACCGTCGTCACCCTGGCCGCTCGCGGCCGCCATGAGCCGCTCGCGCAGCGAGGCGCGGAACCGCGGGTCCGGCCCCGCGTCGCCCACCCGCAGCCGGGCCAGCGCGTTCCCATGCTCGGCGATCTTCCCTCGCCCGGTCATCAACAGCCGCTCCCTTGCGGTATCCGGACGCGAACGCGCTCCTGCCCGCAAAACGATCGTGCGGCGGCGCGGGTTACGGCCCGGTGATCAGATTGATAGACCTTTCAATGATGCCCGCCGCGCGGCCCGCCGAAGCCTGCGGCGAGGCCGCGCACTACCCCTTCATGGCCGGGGCATGGGCTCCACGCGGGCTAACGGAGCAGGTCGGGCGGGAGCATCCGGGCCAGCGACCGGACGGCGCGGTACTGCAGCGCCTTGATCGCGCCCGGCTTCTTGTCCATGATCAGCGCGGTCTCCGCGACCGACAGCCCGTGCAGGAACCGCAGGACGACGCACTCCTGCTGCTCCGAGCCGAGCCGCCGGACGGCCTGCAGCAGCGTGCGGTTCGTCATCGCGTCCAGGACGGTCCGCTCGGGCCCCTCCTGGTGCCGGTCGGGCTCGACGAGCTCGGCGGTGCAGATCTCCAGCCGGTAGCGGCCGGACTTGAAGTGGTCGGCGACGAGGTTCCGCGCGATCGTCACCAGCCAGGCCCCGAAGTCCTTGCCCTGCCAGTGGAAGTCGCACATCCGGCGCAGGGCGCGGAGGAACGTCTCGCTGGTGAGGTCCTCGGTCTGCGAGTGGGTCCCCACGCGGTAGTAGATGTAGCGGTAGACCAGCTCGACGTAGTGGTCGTAGAGGCACCCGAACGCTTCGGCGTCGCCGTCCCGGGCCCGCAGCACCAGGGCCTTGAGCACCTCGGCCCGGTCGCTGTCGGCGGCCTTGTCGATGGTCCGGCCGGGGGCGTGCCCGGGGGCGCGGGCGGCGCTCTCCCGGAACAGCCGGGGGATCGGGAGCAACCCGGCATCGAGGGTCAGGCTGCTCATGCAGTTCTCCTCGGGGCGTACGCGACCTCCGGCGTGATTTGCCACTCTAGATACCGACACGTACGCCAGGCAATGGTGCGTGCAGAGGTACGTGCACGCCGCGGCGTGTGCGATCGCCGCAGGGGCCGGCGCGGGCGGTCGGCGCAGCCGGGGCTGAGCCGTTCACGTGAGCGGTTACCCGTCTCCCCCCGGCATCGGGCAACATGGGGCGCGATGCTCTCTGCTCTGCTCGCGCTCCTGGCAGCCCTTGGCGCATTACTCGTCACCGGGTTGCTGATCCAGCGCGCCCAAAAGGACCGGCTGCTCTACCTCATCGCGTGGTCGTTCACGCAGGTCGGGCTGTCGCTCGCGCTGCTGTCCATGGGCGTCGGCTTCCTCGCCGGGTTCAACGGCGTGTTCTTCCGCGTCATGGAGCTCGGCGCCGCGCTGATCGCGCCGGTCTGGCTGGCGCTCGGCATGATCGAGCTGATCGCGCGGTACGTGCAGGTGCGGTTCGCCGCGTGGCTGTTCGCGATCTCCTACACGTTCGTCGCGATCGTGATCCTGCTGCTGGACCCGCTCAAGGGCAAGCTGTCGAAGGACCTGCCGAAGCCCCGCGACACCTACGACGCCCTGCCGCTGCTGCTGATCGACGGCGCGCACGTCGTCGCGGTGCTCGCGCTGGCCGGGTGCACCGGGGTCACCGCGTGGCTGGCGAGCAAGCAGGACCAGGAGGCCGCCGAGCTGCTGATCCCCATCGCGCTGGTCGCGCTGGGCGGCGTGCTGGTGGTGAGCGGCAGCCGCGGGTTCCTCCCCGCGCCGCTCGCGGTGATCGCGCTCGGCGGGGCGGCCGGCCTCGTCTGGTACGGGGCGATGCGCACGATCCCGGTCTACGACGACGAGGACTATGACGACTATGGGGACGACTACGGGGATGAGCCGGTGACCGGATACGAAGAGCAGGGCTACCCGCCCGGACGGCGCGAGCCCGTCCCGGCGCCGACCCCTTCGCACGACCCGCGCCGCGGCGAGCTGCGCTTCCCCGAGCCGGCCCCGGCCGAGGACCTCCGCTTCCGGGAGAACCCCGCCGGCCCCACGGCCGTGGACGGGGTCGGCGCCGCCGCCGCGCTGGGCGGCCTCCCGGCCGCCGACCAGCCCCGGGCCGGCGGGCTGGGCGGGGCGTGCGGGCAGATCACCGTCTACACGCTCCTGGACGGCCGCGAGGACGCCTTCGACCGGCTCGCCGCCGAGCTCGTCAAGGCCGCCCGCGCGCTGGAGCCGGAGACCGTGATCTTCGCCAGCCACGAGGTGGTCGGGGCCCCCACGCAGCGGATCTTCTACCAGCTCTTCCGGGACGACGCCGCGTTCGCCGCGCACCGCCGCCAGCCGCACCTGCAGCGGTTCCTGGCCGAGTCCCGGACGCACGTGCTGGCCACCAACGTGATCGAACTGCGCCTCGGCGCGGCCAAGGTGCCGCTCCCGGCGCCGGAGTTCCCCGGGAGGTGACATGACCGGAACGGAGCGGGCCGCGCCCGGCATCGTGATCACGCTGCTGGGCAAGCCCGGCTGCCACCTGTGCGACGACGCCCGCGCGGTCATCGAGCGGGTCGCCCGCGAGCTGGACGTGCCGTGGGAGGAGCGGGACATCACCCTCTCCGAGCGGGACACCGAGCAGTACTGGGAGCAGATCCCGGTCACGCTCGTCAACGGCGTCCAGCACGACTTCTGGCGCGTCGACGAGGACCGCCTCCGCGCCGCCATCGCGAAACTGCGCGAAGCGGCCTGACACCCCCTGACACCCGGCCCACCCGGCCCGCGCGGCGGGCGGTGCGCGGCACCTGTTTCCGGGTGCCCGGTTTGTCGAGTCGGTCACATCGTGTGGCGGTCTCGTGGACGCGACGTACGCTCGAAAGCCCCTGGTGGGCGGTGTTCTCGTCGTCGTGAGCGGGCCGGGCGGCGCCCGCGGAAGCGGGGGTGACTTTGTGCGTCTGTTCACAAAGGCTTAACCTGAGGGGCAGCCCCGGGGCGGTCGGAAAGCGGTGTGAGGCCGCCTGCCGGACCGCACCAGACCGGGGCCACGGGTCCGCGTCCCCGTGCCCAGCGACGAGCCCGAAGAGCAGGCCGTGACACCTCGACAGAACCGATCCCGCGACCGCGCGGGCCGCGGCATCCCGGAAGCCACCGTGGCGCGGCTGCCGGTGTACCTGCGCGCGCTGACCGCGCTGCAGGAGCGCGGCGTCGCCACCGTGTCCTCGGAGGAACTGGCCGCGGCGGCGGGCGTCAACTCGGCCAAGCTCCGCAAGGACCTCTCCCACCTGGGCTCGTATGGGACGCGCGGGGTGGGGTACGAGGTCGAGTACCTCGTCTACCAGATCTCCCGCGAACTCGGCCTCACCCAGGACTGGGTGGTCGCGATCATTGGCGTCGGTAACCTGGGCCGGGCGCTGGCCGGGTACGGCGGCTTCGCGTCCCGCGGCTTCCGCGTCGCGGGGCTGCTCGACGCGGACGAGGCCATCGTCGGCCAGGAGATCTCCGGGATGGTGGTGGAGCACATCGACCGGCTGGAGGGCATCATCGCCGACCACGGCGTGTCCATCGCCGTGATCGCGACCCCCGCGGGCGCGGCCCAGGGGGTCTGCGACCGCGTGGTGGCCGCGGGCGTCACCAGCGTGCTGAACTTCGCGCCGGTCGTGCTCTCGGTGCCGGAAGGCGTCGACGTGCGAAAGGTCGACCTGTCGATCGAACTGCAGATCCTTGCGTTCCACGAGCAGCGCAAGGCCGGGGGACCGGACGGTCTCGCCCCCCTCCAGGAGGGGGACGCGCCTCCCGGTACGTCACAGTATGTGGAAACTGTAGAGGCATGATCGGGGCAGTCCGACCGGGTAACCAGGGAGACGCGGGAGAGGCCATATGAGCATTCTGGTCGTGGGACTCAGCCACCGGAGCGCACCCGTCGCGGTGCTGGAGCGCGCCGCGGTGGCCGGGGACGACCTGGTCAAGCTGCTGCACGCCGTCCACAGGTCCGTGAACGTCGCCGAGACCGCCATCGTGTCGACGTGCAACCGCGTCGAGATCTACGCGGTCGTGGACAAGTTCCACGGCGGCGTCTCGGCCATCTCAGAACTGCTCGCCCTCCACTCCGGCATACCGCTGGACGACCTGTCGCGGCATCTTTACGTCCACTACGAGGAGCGGGCCGTCCAGCACGTGTTCGCGGTGGCGTGCGGCCTGGAGTCGATGGTCGTCGGCGAGGGCCAGATTCTCGGGCAGATCCGGCAGGCGTTCCGGCTCGCCAAGGACGAGGGCACGCTCGGCCGCGACCTGCACGACGTCCTGCAGCAGTCGCTGCGGGTGGGCAAGCGCGCCCACCACGAGACCGGCATCGACAAGGCGGGCGCGTCCCTGGTCAGCGTGGGCCTGGAGGTCGCCGTCCGGCACCTCGGGCCGCTGGACGGCGTGCGCGCCCTGGTCGTCGGCGCCGGCTCGATGAGCTCCCTGGCCGCGGCGACGCTGAGCCGCTCCGGCGCCCGCGAGGTCGTGGTGGCGAACCGCACCCACGAGCGGGCCGTGCGGCTCGCGGAGTCGCTGGACGTGCCGTCCCGGGCGGTCGAGCTGTCGCTGCTGGACGCCGCCATAGCCGAGGCCGACCTGGTGGTCTCCTGCACCGGCGCGACCGGCGTCGTGCTGACCGCGGCGCAGCTCGCGGCGCGGGGCGTCGGCTCCGACGGGCGCAAGCGCTTCCTGCTCGACCTGGCGCTGCCGCACGACATCGAGCGGGAGGCCGGCGACCTGCCGGACGTCCGGCTGGCCGGGCTGGACGACCTGCGCACCGAGCAGGAGGCGGCGCAGGCCATCGGCCCGAAGGCCGTCGAGGCCGCCCGGCGGATCGTGCGCGAGGAGGTCGAGGCGTTCCTCGGCGCGGCCCGCGCCGCCGCCGTCGCCCCGACGGTCGTCGCGCTGCGCAGCAAGGCCGCGGATGTCGTGGAGGCGGAGCTGAACCGGCTGAGCGGCCGGCTCCCCGAGATCGACGAGCGGGCCCGCCGGGAGATCGGCCAGACCGTCCGGCGCGTCGTGGACAAGCTGCTCCACGCGCCGACCGTCCGGGTGAAGGAGCTGGCGGCGGCGCCGGGCGGCGACTCCTACGCCGACGCGCTCCGCGAGCTGTTCGACCTGGACCCGAAGGCGCCCGAGGCCGTCGCCCGCGCCGACATGGACGCCGACATGGACGCCGACATGGACGAGGACGGGCCGGCGGCCGCGCCGGACTGGAACGCTTCGGCCGCCGCGGTTGACGCCGAGTGCGCCGAAGCCGATTGTGTGAGCATCCCGTCCCCGCCCGAGGGCGCGCGAGGGACCGGCACGGACGACGCGGCCCCGGGCAACGCAGCCATGGACGACGCCGCCGCGGGCGAAGTGAGCGTGCGGGACGTCAACGCCCACGAGCTGGAGGGCGTGCGCGCGGAGACGGTGAACGCGCAGGCCGCGAGCGTCCGGGCCGTCAGCGCCGGCGACGCCGTCGCGGCGCGCGAAGGAGACACGACGTGATCGCGGGCGGCGGCGCCGCCCGCCGAGAGCCGAGCGGAGCGAGCCATTGAGTCAGGGATTGAGCGGTCGGCCGGGCGCCACCGGGGGCCCGCTGCGGCTCGGGACCCGGAAGAGCCTGATGGCGACGACGCAGTCGCAGCGGGTCGCGGACCTGTTGACGGAGCGCACGGGGCATGCCGTCGAGCTGGTGGGGGTAACCACCCAGGGTGACGTCTCCAAGGCCCTGGTCGCGCAGATGGGCGGGACCGGGGTCTTCGTCAACGCGCTCCGCGACAAGATCCTCTCCGGCGAGGTGGACTTCGCGGTGCACTCGCTGAAGGACCTGCCGACGTCCGAGACGCCCGGGATCGCGCTCGCCGCGACCCCGGCCCGCGACGACCCGCGGGACGCGCTGTGCAGCCCGGTGAAGCTCGCCGACCTGCCGCACGGGGCGCGCGTCGGCACCGGTTCGCCGCGCCGCATAGCGCAGCTGCGGGCGCTGCGTCCCGACCTGGACGTCATCCCGATCCGCGGCAACGCCGACACCCGGCTGGCGAAGGTCACCGACGGGGAACTGGACGCCGTCGTGCTCGCGCACGCGGGCCTCCGGCGGATCGGGCGGGTCGAGGCGGTCGGCGAGGTCTTCGACACCGACCAGATGCTGCCCGCGCCCGGACAGGGCGCGCTCGCGCTGGAATGCCGGTCCGACCGGGCAGACCTCCGCGAACTCCTTGGAACGGTCAACGACGCCGCGACCAGGAGGGCCGTCACCGCCGAGCGGACGATCCTCGCCGTCCTGGAGGCGGGTTGCTCCGCGCCCGTGGGGACGTACGCTGCCGAAGTAGAAGAAGAACTGCATCTGACGGCGACCGTCGCCGCGTACGACGGGAGCCGGCAGATCAGGCTGTCCGCAAGCGGCCACCCGGATGCCGCCGAGCAGATCGGCCGCGACCTCGCGGACCGGCTGCTCGCGCAGGGGGCCGACCAGTTGATGGGGGAGCGCGATTGAGCCCCGCCGCGAAGAGCACCGCCGCCAAGAACACCGAGGCGCAGAACACTGAGGCGAAGCCGACCGAGGCGAAGCACACCGAGGCCGAGAACACCGAGGTGACGGACATCGAGGCGACGAGCACCGGCGCGACGAACGAGCCCGCCGCGGCGCCGCCCGCGCTCGGCACCGTCTCGATCGTCGGGATGGGGCCGGGCGACCCGGGCCTGCTGACCCTGCGCGCCGCGGCCGAGCTCGGCCGCGCCGACACGGTGATCGTGAGCCGTGCCCAGTGCCCGGAGGAGATCCTCGCCCACTGCCGCCCCGACGTGGAGATCATCGACTCGGCGGAGGGCGACCCCGTCCGGTTCGCCTCGCGCGCCGCCAAGGCGGGGCGGCGGGTCGTCCGGCTGGTGAACGGCGACCCGGGCCTCGGCTGCGGGCTGGCCGCCGAGGGCTCCGCGCTCGCCAAGGCCGGAGTCCCGTTCGAGGTCGTGCCGGGCGTGTCCGCGGTGACGGGCGTGCCCGGGTACGCGGGCATCCCGCTGACCGACGCCGACCACCGCGAGATCCGGGTCGTGGACGCCTCCGAGGGCGGGGTGGACTGGGAGCGGTTCGCCGCCCCGGACAGCACGCTCGTGATCATGGGCGCGGAGCACGCGGTGGCCGAGGTCTGCAAGGGCCTCGTCGCCGCCGGGCGCCCCGACTCCACGCCCGCCGCGATGACGAGCCTCGGCACGACCACCGAGCAGGAGACCGTCGTGTCGACCCTGCAGAAGCTGGCGTCCGCGTCGAAGGGCATGGAGGCGCCCGCGCTGATCGTCGTCGGGGACGTGGTCGGCTGGCGCGACAAGCTGTCCTGGTTCGAGACCAAGCCGCTGTTCGGGTGGCGGGTCCTCGTGCCGCGGACGAAGGAGCAGGCCGCGTCGCTGTCGGACCAGCTGCGCGGGTACGGGGCCGTCCCCGACGAGGTCCCGACGATCTCCGTCGAGCCGCCGCGCACCCCGCAGCAGATGGACCGCGCCGTGAAGGGCCTGGTCACCGGGCGGTACGAGTGGGTGGTGTTCACCTCCACCAACGCCGTCAAGGCCGTCCGGGAGAAGTTCGTCGACTACGGCCTCGACGCCCGCGCGTTCGCCGGGCTGAAGGTCGCCGCCGTCGGCGAGCAGACCGCCGCCGCGCTGGTGGAGTTCGGCGTCCAGCCCGACCTGACGCCGTCCGGGGAGCAGTCCGGCGAGGGCCTCGCGGCGGAGTGGCCGCCCTACGACGAGGACCTCGACCCGATCAACCGGGTGCTGCTGCCGCGCGCCGACATCGCCACCGACGTGCTCATCGCCAGGCTGACCGAGCTCGGCTGGGAGTGCGAGGACGTGACCGCCTACCGGACGGTCCGGGCGGCGCCGCCGCCCGCGCCGATCCGCGAGGCGATCAAGGGCGGCGGGTTCGACGCCGTGCTGTTCACGTCGTCGTCCACGGTGAAGAACCTGATCGGGATCGCGGGCAAGCCGCACAACGTGACGGTGATCGCCGTGATCGGCCCGCAGACCGCGCGGACCGCGCGGGAGTACGGGCTGCGCGTGGACGTCATGGCGGAGAAGCCGTCCGTTTCGACCCTCGCGGCGGCGCTCGCGGAGTACGGTGCCAAGCGGAGGGCCGCCCAGATCGAGGCGGGCGACCCGCTCCGCAAGCCCAGCCAGATGCGCCGGGGCGCCCGGCGCCGCCGTTGAGACCGTAACGAGACCGAAGCCGCCGGGGCGCGCCGGCGCGGAACACCCGAACCGGGAGAAGGACATGTCCGCACAGTTCCCCGTCGCCAGGCCGCGACGGCTGCGCCGCACGCCCGCGCTGCGCAGGCTCGTGGCCGAGACGCGGCTCGCGCCCGCCGATCTGGTCCTGCCGATGTTCGTCAAGGAGGGCATCACCGAGCCGCAGCCCGTCTCGTCCATGCCGGGGGTGTACCAGCACACCCGCGACAGCCTGCGCAAGGCCGCGCACGAGGCGGCGCAGGCCGGCGTCGGCGGGATCATCCTGTTCGGCGTCCCGGCGGTGAAGGACGGCACGGGCTCGGCCGCCGACGACCCGGACGGCATCGTCCAGCTCGCGCTGCGCGACCTGAGCGGCGACCTGGGCGACGCGACCGTCGTCATGACGGACCTGTGCCTGGACGAGTACACCGACCACGGGCACTGCGGCGTCCTCACCGACTCCGGCGAGATCGACAACGACGCCACGCTGGAGCGGTACGCGTCGATCGCGGTCGCGCAGGCCGAGGCGGGCACGGCCGTCGTCGGCCCGAGCGGCATGATGGACGGCCAGGTCGCCGCGATCCGCGCCGCGCTCGACGGCGCCGGCCACCCGGACATCGCGATCATGGGGTACTCGGTGAAGTACGCCTCGGCGTACTACGGCCCGTTCCGCGAGGCCGCCGAGTGCGCGCCGCGGTTCGGCGACCGCGCCAGCCACCAGCAGGACCCGGCGAACGCCGAGGAGTCGCTGCGCGAGGTGCTCCTCGACCTCGACGAGGGCGCCGACATGGTCATGGTGAAGCCCGCCGGGGCCTACCTCGACGTCGTCCGCCGCGTCCGCGACACCGTGGACGTGCCCGTCGCCGCCTACCAGGTCAGCGGCGAGTACGCGATGATCGAGGCCGCCGCGGCGAAGGGCTGGATCGACCGCGAGCGCACCATCATGGAGTCCCTCCTGTCGATCCGCCGCGCCGGCGCGGACATCGCACTGACCTACTGGGCCACGGAGGTGGCCCGCCGCCTGTCCCAGGACTCTCCCTAGTCACTTGGGGTCGTATCCGGGGGTTGCCGTGCCCGGGGGTTTGCGCGGCGGGCATCATCGTTAGTCAGGAACCGCGTTAGTCGGGAACCGCGCTTCGACCTTGGGTATTGGGGGCGTACATGCTGGTGGTGTCGGGGAGCAGGCGGCAGAAGGCGGCGCGTGACCGGATGGCCTCCGCGGCGCGGCGGTACGCCGGGCTGGGCTGGCCCTCCTTCCCCGGCGCGCATCCCCCCAACGGCGGCGACCGGGCGTGCTCGTGCGACCGGATCGGCTGCCCCGACCCGGGCGCGCACCCGGTGTCGGCGACTTGGGCGCACCAGGCCAGCGTGGACACCGGCGTCATCGACCGCTGGTGGGTGAAGCGCCCCCTGGCGAACATCATCCTGCCGACCGGCCGGGTGTTCGACGTGTTCGACGTCCCGGCCGCGGCGGGCGCGATCGCGCTCGACCGGATCGAGGACGAGGACCTGCCCGTCGGGCCCGTCGCGTCCTTCGGCGGGGACCGGCACCTGTTCTTCGTCGCGACGCGCGGCGCGCCCGTGGACGAGGACGAGTGGTGGTCCTGCCACCTCGACACCCTGCCGGAGGACGTCGCGGAGACGCCCGGCATGCGGTGGCACTGCCGCGACAGCTACGTCGTGGCGCCGCCGTCCGTCCTCCCGTACGGGCGCGAGGTCAGCTGGCTGCGGCCGCCGGCCCGCGGCCCGCTCCCCGACCCCCTGCGGCTGCTGGAGGTCCTCGCCGACAGCTGCGAGGACGCCTGATCAGGCAGTACGCGGGGCCTGGATGGGCGGCTTGCGGCCCCACTTGGAGTACGAGCCGCGCATCGTCTGGTTGCGGCCGTCCTCGGCGCCCGCGCGGACCCAGAACGCGGTCGGCCGGTACCCCGGGTCGACCTTGATCGCGAAGGCCAGCTGCTGCGCGCCGGTCGCCTGCGCCATCTGCGCGTACACCGGGCCGATGCCGGGCGCCTCCGCGAGCTTCGCCGCCGGGGCCTCGCCCTCGTAGATCGTTCCCGTCTCGGTGCTCTCGCCCTTGGTGAGCTTGGTCGCCGACCGCAGGAGCGCCGTCAGGTTGCCGACGGAGCTGCCCTGGCGGACCTGGTCGGCCGCCGCCGGGTAGCCGCGCCCGCCGAGCGCCGACGCCTTCCACTGCCGCCCCACGCGCACGTAGAGCCGGTCCTGGACGATGAAGGCGCGCACCGGCTTGCGCGCGGAGCCCGTCCCCGCGAGCGTCAGCGAGTAGGACGCCTCCCCGCCCTGCGCGAGGCCGAACGTCCCCTTGGCCGTGGCGGGGAAGCCGCAGCAGCCCGACTGCCGGTAGCTGAACAGCGCGCCGGGGGCCTGGTTGACGGCCTGGTCGATCTGCGCGACGAGCGGCGCCGGGTCCACGCCGCCGACCGGCAGCGAGGGCTGCGGTGTGCTGCTCTGCGCGGGCGCCGGGTCGGGCGGCGGCTTGTCGTCGCCCCGCAGCAGCGTCATGGCGCTCGCGCCGGCGCCGGCGACCACGAGGACGGCGACGCCCGCGAGGATCCAGCGCCCGCGACCCCCGCCACCGGACTGCTTGCCCGCGACGATCGGGTTGCGGCCGCTGGCGCGGGCCGGCTTCGGCTTCGGCGGCTCCGGGTACGCCGCCGCCTGCGCGGCGAGCTCGGTGAGCCGCCCGCGGCCCTGCGCCTCCCAGGACGGGCCGTACGCGGAGACGGCCGCGTCCTCCAGCGCGCCGAGGAAGTCGGCGACGGACCGCGGCCGCTGCGCCGGGTCCTTGGCGAGGCCCTTGTGGATCAGGTCGCGGAGCGGCCCGGGGACCTCCTCGGCGGGCACCGGCGCCTCGCGGTGCAGCCGCGCCATGTTCCGCCCGGCGTACGGGGGCCGCCCGGTGAGGCACTCGTAGAAGACCGCGGTGGCCGCGTACAGGTCGGTGGCGACGGTGGCGGGCGCGCCGTCCCACAGCTCGGGCGCCGCGTACGGCGGGGCGGACTGCGCCTCGGTGCCCGCGGGCGCCGTCGCGAAGTCGGTGAGCCGCGCGTTGCCGTTCGCGTCCACGAGGATGTTCGCCGGGCGCAGCGCGCCGTGCACGACGTCCTGGTCGTGCGCCGCGGCGAGGCCGAGGAGCGTGCCGCCCAGCATCGACAGGGCCGCCAGGGGGCCGGTGGGGCCCTGCGCGGCCAGGACGCGGCGCAGGCTGACGCCCTCTGCGTACTGCATCACGATCGCCGAGCCGTCGGGGGCCTCGACGAAGTCGTACAGGTCGACCACGTTGGGGTCCTCGATCTGCGACAGGCTGCGCGCGGACGCGCGGTACCGCGCGAGGAACGCCTCGTCGCCGGCGAGCGCGCCGTCGAGGTACTTGATCGCGACCTTGGTGCTGGTCAGTTCGTCGGTCGCCAGCATCACCCGGCCCGAGGCGCCGCCGCCGAGCTCCCGGTCGTGGGTGAAGCCCGGGACCGTCCAGCCGTCAACCACGTTGAAAGCCATCCCTCCGATACGGCCTGTCAGATGAGTACGGCCGGTGAGTACAGCCGGTGAGTGCGGGAGGCGCCGTGAGACCGTGAGCGAGACAGGGCGCCGATGTCGTACTTGGTGGAATATCGGCCCGTACCGTGCGAGGTCAAGGCAAGTCGCCGAACTGCAACGGACTGACTGCCTCATTTCGCTCGCGGCGGGGCGCCTGCGGGCGCGCACGGCGCCCCGGACGGGGATGGTTCACTGGACCGCGTGACTGGTATTGAGCGCTCGCAGCAGTTGTTCGACCGTGCCGCCGGGCTCGTGCCCGGGGGCGTCAACTCGCCGGTGCGGGCCTTCGGGGCCGTGGGCGGCACGCCCCGCTTCATGGCGTCGGGGCGCGGCCCGTACCTGACGGACGCGGACGGCAACGAGTACGTCGACCTGGTGTGCTCGTGGGGGCCGATGATCCTCGGGCACGCGCACCCGGCCGTCGTCGAGGCGGTGCGGGACGCGGCGGGCCGCGGCACGTCCTACGGGGCGCCGACGCCGGGCGAGGTGGAGCTCGCCGAGGAGATCGTGGCGCGCACCCCGGTGGAGAAGGTCCGGCTGGTCAACTCGGGCACCGAGGCGACGATGTCGGCGATCCGGCTGGCGCGCGGCTTCACCGGCCGCACCAAGATCGTGAAGTTCGCCGGCTGCTACCACGGGCACGTCGACGCGCTGCTCGCCGCGGCGGGCTCCGGCGTCGCCACGTTCGGCCTGCCCGACACGCCGGGCGTGACGGGCGCGACGACCGCCGACACGCTCATCCTGCCCTACAACGACGTCACGGCGGTGGAGACGGCGTTCCACGACCACGGCACCGACATCGCCTGCGTCATCACCGAGGCGGTGCCCTGCAACATGGGCGTGGTGCCGCCGCTGGACGGCTTCAACGCGCTGCTGAAGCGGCTGTGCGAGCGGTACGGCGCGCTGCTGGTGATCGACGAGGTCCTCACCGGGTTCCGCGCGTCGAAGTCCGGCTGGTACGGGATCGAGGGCGTGCCGGGCGACCTGATGACGTTCGGGAAGGTGATGGGCGGCGGGCTGCCCGCCGCCGCGTTCGGCGGCCGCGCCGACGTCATGGACCGCCTCGCCCCCGCCGGTCCCGTCTACCAGGCGGGCACGCTGTCGGGGAACCCGCTCGCCACCGCCGCCGGGCTCGCCACGCTCCGCAACGCGACGGACGAGGTGTACGCGGCGATCGACCGGTCGGCGGAGCTCGTGTCGAAGGCGGCGTCGGAGGCGCTGACCCGGGAGGGCGTCCCGCATTCGGCGCAGCACGCCGGCAACCTGTTCTCGATCTTCTTCACCCAGGGCAAGGTGGGGGACTTCGCGGCCGCCCAGCACCAGGACTCCAAGGCGTACGCGGCGTTCTTCCACGCCGCCCTGGAACGCGGTGTCTATCTGCCGCCGTCGGCGTACGAGGTGTGGTTCCTGTCGGCGGCGCATGACGAGGAAGCTCTGGGACGGGTTCTGGACGCCCTTCCCAGCGCAGCCCAGGCCGCGGCCCGTGCAGTGTCCTGAAAGGCGTCCAGCGTCGTCCTAAACGCCTTCCAGGGCGAGTGCAGGGAGCGCATGGAAGGCGGCCAGGGCCGTGGAGACCGATCCGGGGTCCGGTGCGAGCAGCGGAGCGCGCACCGCGGGTTCGTCGATCACGCCCACCTCGGCGAGGCACGCCTTGAGGACGGCCGGGGCCGGTTCGCTGTACAGCGCCTCCGCCAACGGGAACAGCGCGTTGTGGAGCGCCAGCCCGCGCGCCGCGTCGCCGTCGCGCGCCGCGGCCGCCAGCGCGGCGAAGGCGGCCGGCGCGAGGCAGGCCGACGCGGCGACGGCGCCGGCCGCGCCGAGCTGGAGCATCGGGAAGACGTACGCGTCGTCCCCGGCCAGGACCGCCTTGCCCGTGCCGGTCGCCAGCACGGCGAGGGTGTCGCGGTCGATGGCGCCCGCGCAGTGCTTCATCCCGGCGACGGAGCCGAGGGACAGCAGCCGGACGAGGGTGTCCGCCGCGAGGTGCTTCCCCGTCCGGTACGGGATGTTGTACGGGAGGATCGGCACGTCCACGGCGTTCCCGATCGCGGCGAAGTGGTCGAGGACGGCCTCGTCCGACGGGCGCAGGTAGTACGGGACGACGACGAGCAGCGCGTCGGCCAGCGGGGCGCGTTCGCGGGCCTGCCGGATCGACTCCGCGGTGCACATCGTCCCGGCGCCGGCGATCAGCGGCGTGCCGTGCTCGATCGACACGGCCCGGCACACCTCCAGCACCGTGTGCTGCTCGGCCGGGCTCAGCATGGCGGCCTCGCCGGTCGTGCCGAGCGCCACCAGGCCGTCCGCCCCGTTCCGCAGGCAGTGGACGGCGAGCCGTTCGAGCGACGCGGCGTCCACCTCGCCGGACGGGGTGAACGGCGTCACGAGCGAGGCGTGGATTCCGTGCATGGGTCTCACCTTGTCTCCGCGAGTTCGGCGTCGGCGGGGGGCAGGACGGGGGGCGGAGCGGCGGCGCGCCGCCGCAGGCGGACGGTCCCGGCGGCGACGCCCGCGACGACGAGGACCGCGCCGGTGAGCCGGGCCGCGTCCACCCGCTCGCCGAGCAGGACGACCGCGGAGAGGAGCCCGAACGGCGGCACGAGCAGCGAGTACATGGCGACCGTGCTGGCCTCGTACCGGCGCATCAGCCAGCCCCACGCGCCGAACCCGCCGAGCGTCGCGGCGTAGGCGATGAACGCCAGCGAGGAGACGCCCGCGACCGACAGGTTCCGCGCGGCCTCCGGGACGGCGCCCGGCCCCTCGAAGAGCAGTGACAGGGCGAAGAGCGGGAGCGGCGGCACCAGCGACACCCACACCATGAACCCGAACGCGTCGACCGGCCCGGTGGCCGCCTGGTTCATCCGCCGCATCGCGATGTTCGCCAGGCCCCAGCTCGCGGCGGCGGCGAGGCAGACGAGGAACGCCCCGGCCGGGCCGCCGCCATCGGACTGCGCCATGCCGATCAGCGCGACGCCGCCGAACGCGACGACCATGCCCCCGACCTGCCTTGCGCTCAGCCGCTCCCGCAGCAGCAGCGCCGCGAACAGCGCGGTGAAGATCGCCTGCACCTGGAGGACGACCGACGCCAGCCCCGCCGGCATCCCCATGTGCATGCCGATGAACAGCAGGCCGAACTGCCCCACCCCGAGCGGCAGGCCGACCAGCACGAGCCAGCGCGCCGGCACCGGCGGCCGCCGCACGAGGAAGACGGCGGGCACGGCCGCGGCCGTGAACCGCAGCGCCCCCATCAGCAGCGGCGGGAAGTCGTCCAGCGCCACGCTGATCGGGACGAAGTTGAAGCCCCACATCGCTGCGACCAGCGTGGCGAGGAGGACATGGCGTGGGGTCATGCGTCCGATCGTCGTCGGCGACTTGCTTTAGGGCAAGCGAGAATTTCTTGACGTTTCGTTTTAGTATTGCTTCATGCTTGATCTCGAACGGCTGCGCGCGCTGCACTCCGTCGCGACCTACGGCTCGGTCAGCGCGGCCGCCGACGTCCTGCACGTGACGACCTCGGCGGTCTCCCAGCAGCTCGCGAAGCTGGAGCGGGAGACCGGCCAGAAGCTCCTCGAACGCAACGGGCGCGGTGTCCGGCTCACCGACGCCGCCGAGCTGCTCGTCGCGCACGCCGAGCGCATCCTGTCGCTGGTGGAGCAGGCGCAGGCCGACCTGGAGGCGCACCGCGGCTCCGTCGTCGGGCAGCTCACCGTCGCCGCGTTCCCCACCGCGGTCCGCGGGCTGATGCCCGCCGCGCTGGGCATCCTGCGCGCCGACCATCCCGACCTGCGCCTCCTGGTCCGGGAGGAGGACCCGAACCAGAGCATGCCGCTCGTGTCGCGCGGCGACTTCGACATGGCGGTCGTCCAGGACTGGAACAACGAGCCGCTCCCGCTGCCGGAGGGCCTGTGCAAGGGCGTCATCTGCGACGACGTCGCCGACGTGGCGCTGCCCGCCGGGCACCCGCTGGCCGGCCGCGACGCGATCGACCTCAAGGAGCTGGCCGGCGACCCGTGGATCAGCTCGTCTCCGGACAGCATCTGCTGCGACTGGCTGCTGCGCACGCTCCGCGCCGTCGACAGCGAGCCCCGCATCGAGCACATGGTCTACGAGTTCGCCTCGCAGCTGTCCCTGGTCGCGGCGGGGTTCGGCAACGTGATCCTGCCGCGGCTCGGCCGCTGCGACGTACCGCCGGGGGTGGCGGTCGTCCCGCTGGCCGACCCCCTGTCGCGCCGGGTCTACGCCCTGTGGCGGGAGGAAGCCGCCCGCAGGCCCGGGATCCGCGCCGTCGTCGGCGCGCTGCGCGCCGCCGTGCCCCCCGGCGTCCCCGTCTTCACCGACGCGCCCGCCTGAGCCGCCCGCCCCCCGCGGCCGCGGGTGGACCGGTGGGCCGGAGGAGGGGGCGGCGAAGGTACCCTGACCTCGCGATGACTGACAAGACGATCGTTCACCTGATGCGGCACGGCGAGGTGCACAACCCCGAGGGGATCCTTTACGGGCGGTTGCCCGGCTACCGCCTCAGCGAGGACGGCGTCCTCATGGCGAAGGCCGCCGCCAAATGGTTCGCCGACCGGGACGTGGCCGCGCTGTTCTCCTCCCCGATGCAGCGGGCGCTGGAGACGGCCGCGCCGCTCGCCGACTCGTTCGACCTGCCCGTGACCGTGGACGACCGTCTCATCGAGGCCGACAACCACTTCGAGGGCCTGACGTTCGGGGCGGGGGCGGGGTCGCTGAAGCGTCCCGAGCACTGGTACCACCTGCGCAACCCGTTCCGCCCGTCCTGGGGCGAGCCGTACCGGGCGCTCGCCGCCCGGATGCGCGGCGCCGTGATCAGGGCGCGGGAGGCGGCGCGCGGGCACGAGGCCGTCTGCGTCAGCCACCAGCTGCCCATCTACACCCTGCGGCTGCACGCCGAGCGCCGCCGCCTCTGGCACCTGCCGAACAAGCGCGAGTGCTCCCTCGCCAGCGTCACCAGCCTGACGTTCAACGGCAGCCGGCTCGTGGAGGTCGCCTACA
This sequence comes from Actinomadura sp. 7K534, assembly GCF_004348575.1. Taxonomy (NCBI): domain Bacteria; kingdom Bacillati; phylum Actinomycetota; class Actinomycetes; order Streptosporangiales; family Thermomonosporaceae; genus Actinomadura; species Actinomadura sp. 7K534. The sequence goes on along the minus strand of NZ_SMKB01000006.1, from coordinate 35,662 downwards.
ACGAGCCCGCCGCCGGGATCGCGAAGGGCCCCAGTGTCCCGGGTGCCTGACGGCGCCGGTAGATTGTGTACTACGTCCTGTAGTAGGAGGGTCCGTTGAACCCCCGAGTCTCCCCACTGCGCGCGGCCGCCGCCGCGGCCGCGCTCTGCGCGCTGCTGGCCGGCTGCGCCGGGACCGGCGCGGCCGGGAGCGGGCCCGGCGGTGACGACAACCGCTTCATCTCGGGCGACGGGAACGTCACCGAGTACAAGCCGGCGGACCGCACGAGCGTGCGGGGCGTCGGCGGCGAGCTGCTGACCGGCGAGAAGTTCGAGCTGTCGGACTTCCAGGGCAAGGTCGTGGTCGTCAACTTCTGGGCGTCCTGGTGCGCGCCGTGCCGCGGCGAGGCGCCGTCGCTGCAGCACGTCTACACGGAGAAGAAGGACGAGGGCGTCGAGTTCCTCGGCGTCAACTTCAAGGACTCCAAGCCCAACGCCGAGGCGTTCGAGCGCAAGTTCAAGATCACCTACCCGAGCCTGTTCGACGCCGGCGGCCAGGTGACGCTGGCGTTCCGCGAGGTGCCGCCGAGCGCGATCCCGAGCACGCTCGTCCTCGACCGGGAGGGCCGGGTCGCCGCCCGCATCATCGGCGCGACGACCGTCTCCAAGCTCGCCCCGCTGGTCTCCAAGGTCTCCGCCGAACGATGAGCACGGCGGACCAGTGAGCTCGGTCGACGATACGGTCGTCAGCGGGTCGCTCGTGGCGGCGGCGCCGCTGGCGGCGCTCGCCGGGCTCGTGTCCTTCGCCTCGCCGTGCGTCCTGCCGCTGGTGCCCGGCTACCTGTCGTACGTGACGGGCATGTCCGGCGTCGAGCTGGCCGAGCAGAAGCGGGGCCGGCTGCTCGCCGGCGTCCTGCTGTTCGTCGCGGGCTTCAGCGTCGTGTTCGTCAGCTACGGCGCCGTCTTCGGGGGGCTGGGCCGGTGGCTGCTGGAGTACCAGGAGCCCATCACCCGCGTCCTCGGCGTCATCACGATCCTGTTCGGCCTCGCGTTCATGGGGTTCGTCCCGGGGCTGCAGCGGACGGTGAAGTCCGGGCGGCTGCCCGCGGCGGGCCTCGCGGGCGCGCCGCTCCTCGGCGTCCTGTTCGGCCTCGGCTGGACGCCGTGCATCGGCCCGACGCTCGGCGCCGTGCAGAGTCTCGCCGTCACGGAGGCGAGCGCGGGGCGCGGCGCACTACTGTCGCTGGCGTACTGCCTCGGCCTCGGGCTGCCGTTCGTGGCGGCCGCGGTCGGCTACCGCCGGGCGCTCGGGGCGTTCGGCGCGGTGAAGCGCCACTACCCCCTGGTCATGCGGATCGGCGGGGGGATGCTCGTCCTCATCGGGGTGCTGCTGGTGAGCGGCCTTTGGGGTGACCTGAACATCGAGCTGAAGTCGTGGATCAGCGGCTTCCAACCGGTGATTTGAGATGACTGACTACCAGGGCACGGAAACCACGGACACCACCGGCGCCGCCACCGGCACCGCCGACACGGCGGACACGGCCGACGCCTCGGGCACCCGCGCGCCCGCCGCGCGGCAGGCGCCGGGGGAGACACCGCGCCCCGCGGGCATCGGCCCGCTCGGCTGGCTGCGCTGGGCCTGGCGGCAGCTCACCACGATGCGCACGGCGCTCATCCTGCTCTTCCTCGTGGCGCTCGGCGCGGTGCCCGGGTCGATCCTGCCGCAGCGCGGGCAGGCGCCCGAGCAGGTCGCGGCCTACCTGGAGGACCACAAGACCGCGGGTCCGTGGCTGGACCGGCTGTCGATGTTCGACGTGTTCGCCGCGCCCTGGTTCGCGGCGATCTACATCCTGCTGTTCGTCTCCCTCGCCGGGTGCGTCATCCCGCGCGCGTTCCAGCACTACCGGTCGATGCGGGCCAGGCCGCCGGCGGCGCCCCGGAACCTCGGGCGGCTGCCGCAGTCCGCGAAGTACGAGACGGACGCGTCCCCCGAGGACGTCCTCGCCGAGGCGCGCGAGGTGCTGCGCGGGCGGCGGTTCCGGGTGGACGTGGCGGGCGGCGCCGCGTCCGCCGAGAAGGGCTACCTCGGCGAGACCGGCAACCTGCTCTTCCACGTCTCGCTGCTGGCGCTGCTGTTCGCGCTCGGCCTCGGCAACCTGTTCGGCTACCAGGGCAACGTGCTGCTGACCGAGGGCAAGACGTTCGCCAACTCGCTGAGCCTGTACGACCAGTTCACCCCCGGGCGCGCCTTCGAGGACGGCGAGCTGGCCCCGTTCACCCTCACCCTGGACGACTTCAAGGCCGAGTACGAGACCGAGGGCGACAAGCGCGGCCAGGCCACCGCGTTCAACGCCGACATCCGCTACCGCTCCGGCCCGGACGCCGCGGAGAAGCCGTACGACCTGCGGATCAACCATCCGCTGAACGTCGGCGGGGCGAAGGTGTACCTGCTCGGGCACGGCTACGCGCCGGTCTTCACCGTGCGGGACGCCGAGGGCGACATCGCGTTCCAGGACTCGGTGCCGTTCCTGGAGATGGAGCCGCGGAACCTGACGTCCGAGGGCGTCATCAAGGTCCCGGACGCGCAGCCCGACCAGCTCGCCTTCTACGGGATCCTGTGGCCGACCGCGATGGCGAGCCAGGACGGGAAGCAGATCGTCTCGGGGTTCCCCGCGCCGCTGCGCCCGGTCGTCACGATCACCTCGTTCAAGGGCGACATCGGCCTCGACTCCGGAACCCCCCAGTCGGTCTACAAGCTGGAGGGGGTCGGGGAGACGCTGCACCCCGTCAAGGACGGCCAGAAGCTGCTCGAACCGGGCGAGACGTTCGACGTGCCCGGCGGCGGCTCGATCACGTTCGACGGGCTGCGGCAGTACGTGACGCTCTCGGTCAACCGGGACCCGGGACGCATCCCCGCCCTGGTCGCGGCCATCCTCGCGGTGCTGGGCGTGGCGACGTCGTTCATGGTCCGGCGGCGCAGGGTGTGGGTCCGTGCGAGCGCCGCGGAGGGCGGGCGTACGGTGGTCGAGGTCGGTGGCCTCACGCTGGGGAACCCGACCCCCGAGTTCGACGAGATCGTGACCGCGCTGCGCGGTCCGCAGGACGAGCCCGGCGACGGGCCCGACGACGAGTCCGACGAAGGGCCCGATGAGGGGCCCGGTAGCGAGCCCGAATCCGAGCCCGAGCCCGACGCCGACCGCGGATCCGGTCCGGCGACCGAACCGAAGGAGTGACGAGGTGAGCGACGCCGACCTCGCGAACCTGAGCGACAAGCTCATGCTGACCACCGTGGTGATGTACGTGGTCGCGCTGGCGGCCTACGCCGTCGACCTCGGCTTCGGCCGCCGCCGCGCGGCGGCGGAGGCACGGGAGACGTCCGAGGCGAAGGTCCTGGTGGGCGCCGCGGGCGCCGCGGCCGACGACCCGGCCACCGCCGAGGCCGGGGACGAGGGCGCGGACGAGGGCGAGCGCCCGCAGGTCGACTGGGTCCGCCTCGCGGTCTTCATGAGCGTGCTCGGCTGGGCCGCGCACCTCGGCGTCATGGTGTCCCGCGGGCTGGCCGCGAGCCGCTGGCCGTGGGGGAACATGTACGAGTTCCTCACCGCGATCGCGTTCGCCGCCGTCACCGCGTTCCTGTTCGTGATGTACCGGTACAAGGCGCGGTTCCTCGGCGCGTTCGTCATGCTGGCCGCCGTCATCGCGCTCGGCGTCGCGAACATCTGGCTGTACGACTCGGTGGGCCCGGTCACCCCGGCGCTGAACTCGTACTGGATCGCCATCCACGTCAGCGCCGCGATCGTCGCGACGGGCGCGTTCACCGTCGCGGGCGCCGCCACGATCCTCTACCTGCTGAAGGCCCGCGCCGAGTCCCGCGGCACCCTCGCGGACGGCGGCGTGCTGTCCCGCGTCCCGTCCGCCGAGAGCCTGGACCGCCTCGCGATGCGGGTCACGATGTTCGCGTTCCCGATCTGGACGGCCGCGATCGTCATGGGCGCCATCTGGGCCGACCAGGCGTGGGGCCGCTACTGGGGCTGGGACCCGAAGGAGGTCTGGTCCTTCGTCACGTGGATCATCTACGCGGCCTACCTGCACGCCCGCGCGACGGCCGGGTGGAAGGGCCGCAAGGCCGCGGTCCTGTCCCTGATCGCCTTCGCGGCCCTGATGTTCAACTTCTTCGGCGTGAACTACATGTTCTCGGGGCTGCACTCCTACGCCTGACCCCCGCGGCCCCCTCCCCTGGGAGGGGGCGCCGTCAGCCGTCCCCGTCGCGGAGCCGGCGCTCCAGATCGCGGAGGAACGCCGGGTCGTCCTCCGGGCCCTTCGGGGCCGGGGCGGCGACCCGCGGGCCCGGGACGGCCGACCGCCGGGCACGCCCCTCGAGGAGCCACAGCACCGAGCCGACGAGGGGGACCAGGACGATCGCGAACCAGGCCCCCTTCGGCAGGTGCTGCACCTCGGACGCGTCGGTCCGGAGCACGTCCAGGATGCAGAAGACCCAGAAACCAACCAAAAGCAGGGTTACCAGCACGTATATCACGCTAAAAGGGTATCCGTGACTTGCGGGGATGACGCCGAGTCGGGTCCCGGCTTACCCTTCCGGAGGGGCCCTGTCCGGCACCGGACTCGACGAGCGTCGCTCGTGACCCCCGCGGGGCCCGCTGACAGAGGAGCCTGATGCGCTTCAAAGGCGTCCACCGCAAGCCCCGGGAGCTCCGGAGCCGGGAGTCGCCGCGCGGCGTGCGGAGCCGCAAGGACGACACCGCGTACTCCTCGTCGCCGCCCGACTCGGGGCAGGTGCGGCCGCGCAGCAATCAGCCCCGCGACCGGTTCGGGCGGTTCCGCAAGGCGGGCCGTGACGACGACTACGCGCTCGGCCCCGGCGCCGCGGACGGCGGCCCCGACCCGGTGACCGAGCTCGCGGGACGGCCGGAGCGGCGCGGGCCGGTACGCCGCAGGCTCGGCCGCCCCCGGTCCGGCGACTACTCGTGGAGCGACTTCGAGCTGGAGGACGACCGGCTGCGAGTCGAGCCGTACCCGCCGGGCACGCCGCACGCCGCCGACGGCCGCCGGCACTGCGGTTCCCTGGAGGGGATCCTCTACCGGCAATGGGACGTCCGGGACGGGCCGCCGACACCCGAGGTCATCGGCGCCATCGACAGCCTGGCGTCGCTGCCCGCGCCGCTGAAGGAGAAGCTCGCGGGCGGGCTCGACGGGATCTACGTGGGGCCGGGCGGCGTCCCGCAGCTCGACGACATGGGCCACCTGCGCGACCGGCCGCTCCCCTCCGGCCGCGCCACCTGGGACATCTGCGCCGGCGCGTACGGCGACCGCAAGATCGTCGTGGGGGACCGGCCGTCCCCCACCCCCGACGTGATGCTGCACGAGGTCGGCCACGCGCTCGACGACATCGACGGCGACGACGGCGAGTGGACGTCCGACAGCCCCGCGTTCCGGAAGCTGTACGAGGAGTGCGGACCGCACCTGGCGAGCGACTTCCACCGCCAGCCGAACGCCCTCGGGCGCCGCGAGTTCTTCGCGGACGCCTTCGCCGCGATCTCCTCCCGCCAGCGCCCCGCCCTCGTGGATATGCTCGGCGGCAACATCCGGACGGCCCTGGAGGTCATGCTCTTCTTCAACCGCAGGTACGGGATCTAGGAGGGCGATCGAGGATGTACGTGATCCGGCTCCCCGATGGCACGCTCCGGGTTCCGCACAGCGTCCTCACCGAACCCGGCGAGCCGGACTCCGGAGCGGGCGAGGGACGGATCATCGCCGACGCCTACGTCGAGATCGGGCCGGGCGACCCGGACTACGACCGCCTCCTGGGCGAGTCGCTCACGGAGGAGGAACTGGCGGAGCGGCGGCGCCGCTGGCGGGACGAGGACGCGGACCTGCTCCGCCGGTTCGAGGAGTGGAAGGCGGACGACGCGGGAGGCCAGGTGTGACGGGGAGGGAAGGGCCCCGGCCGCCCGGGCGGAGGGGACTGCCACGGCGCGGCGGTCCGGGCGGCTGAGGTCCGGTCAGCGGGCCGAATGCTCGGCGACGGTCTCCTCGCCGCGCAGCAGCGCGTGCACCTCGGACTCGCGGAAGCGCCGGTGCCCTCCCGGAGTGCGGATGCTGCTGATCCGGCCCGCGGCGGCCCACCGGGTGACCGTCTTCGGGTCGACCCGGAAGAGGGCGGCGACCTCTCCTGGGGTCAGCAGGCGCTCGCTCGTGCTCTCCACGTTTTCTCTCCCCCTTTGTCCCGCTCTCGGCGCGGGTGGACTGTTTAACAGTGTGGCGGGTCAAGACCGATTTCTCCCTTGTTTTCGGAAAAGATCACGGTCCGTAGTACGCCGAGCAGGAGCGATGACTCTCGGTACCCGCGACATGGGCAACGCCGTTCACGTTGACCCCGTTTGACCTGCCATGTCACGTCCGGGACGGGCCGCGGGGCAGCCCCTGTCCGCCGTGCGAAGTAGTCTCCCAGAACATGTCCGACCTCGTATCCCTGCCGGAGATAGAGCGTGCCGCAGAACGCATTGCGGGCGTGGCGGCCCGCACGCCGCTCGTGCCTTTTCCCCGCGACCCCGCACCCGCGGCGGCCGGCGAACCGGCACTTCTGCTGAAGGCCGAGTCGCTGCAGCCGATCGGCGCGTTCAAACTGCGCGGCGCGTACGCCGCCATCTCCGCCCTGCCGCCGGCCGAGCGCGCACGCGGCGTCGTGACGCACTCCAGCGGCAACCACGCGCAGGCCGTCGCCTACTCGGCCCGCGCCCTGGGCGTCAAGGCGGTCGTGGTCATGCCGCACACGACCCCCGGCGTGAAGGTCGACGCGTGCATCGCCCTGGGCGCCGAGGTCGTCTACGTCGAGCCGACGTCGCAGGCCCGCGCCGAGACCGCCGCGAAGCTCGCCGACGCGCACGGCTTCGCGATGATCCCGCCCTACGACGACGCCCGCGTCATCGCCGGCCAGGGCACCGTCGGCGTCGAGATCGTCCAGGACCGCCCCGACGTGGACGTCGTGCTCGTCCCCGTCAGCGGCGGCGGCCTGATCGCCGGCATCTCCGCCGCCGTCAAGGCCCTGCGCCCGGAGGCCACGATCATCGGCGTCGAACCGGAACTGGCCGCCGACGCCCGCGACTCCATGGGCGCCGGCCGTCCCGTCACCTGGGACGCGGAGAAGACCGGCCGCACCATCGCCGACGCCCTCCGCGTCCAGCGGGTCGGCGACCTCCCCTTCGCCCACATGCGCGCCCACGTGGACGGCATAGTCACCGTCACCGAGGAAGAGATCGAAACGACGATGCGCCGCCTGGCCCGCGAAGCCCGCCTGATAGCCGAACCCGGCGGCGCCGTGGCCACCGCCGCCTACCTGCACCGCCAAGCCGAACTGCCCCCGGCCCGCACGTACGTGTCAATCCTCTCCGGCGGCAACATCGACCCGGCCCTCCTCCTGGACCTCCTCAAGTAGGAGCGCCGTGCCGCCGGGGCCCCGGATCCCGGCTGGTGGGGGCGGGGGGTAGCCTCGGGAGTGTCATGCGTACCGTCGTTCTCTATACCTTGGCGCGGCTAGCGATCTTCGCGGCGACCGCGGGTGTACTGGCGCTGCTCGGAGCACGCGGATTCCTCCTCCTGCTGATGGCGCTGCTCATCAGCGGAGTGGTCAGCTACGTCCTCCTCTCCACCCAGCGCGACCGGATGTCCTCGGTAGTGGTCTCCGGCGTCCGCACCCAGCGACAGAAATTCCAAAGGTCGGTAACCAAAGAAGACGCCTAGCGGGAGCGGCCCCGCGGTTCGTGACCGGCGTGCCGCGCCTTCTAGGGTGGGGGCATGAGCCGCGCCTCCCTTGACAAGAAGCCCGCCGACGTTGCGGCGATGTTCGATGGCACCGCCGAGCGGTACGACCTGCTGAACACGCTGATGACCGGTGGGCAGGACCGGCGGTGGCGGCGGGAGGTCGTGCGGGCCGTGGCGGCCCGCCCCGGGGAGCGGATCCTCGACCTCGCGGCGGGGACGGGGACGTCCTCGGTGCCGTTCGCCGAGGCGGGCGCGCACACCGTCGCGTGCGACTTCTCGCTCGGCATGCTGCGGGTGGGTGTGCGGCGGCAGGCGGGTGCGCGGCGGCTGAGCTTCGTGGCCGGGGACGCGTTGCGGCTGCCGTTCGCGGACGGCGTGTTCGACGCCGTGACGATCTCGTTCGGGCTGCGCAACGTCGCGGACACCGGGCAGGCGCTGCGCGAGCTGCGGCGGGTGACGAGGTCCGGCGGCCGGCTGCTGGTGTGCGAGGTGAGCCACCCCCCGAACGGGCTGCTCGCGCTCGGCCACCGGACGCACCTGAAGTTCGGGCTGCCGCTGCTGGCGCGGGTCAGCTCCAACCCCGACTCCTACCGCTACCTGGCCGAGTCGACGCTGGCCTGGCCGGACCAGGCGGCGCTGGCGCGGCTGCTCCAGGACGCGGGCTGGGGCGAGGTGCGCTGGCGGGACCTCACGTTCGGGGTGGCCGCGCTCCACCACGCCGTGAATCCGGGGTGAGGCATGGCCGGCCGGTGGGAGCGATCCAGATCCGGACCACCCAGAAGTACCCACCAGTCCTGATAAAGGAATAGACTCCCCGTCGGATCCTTGTGAAGTGCTTCACAAGCGAACGAGCTGAAGAGGAACGCCGTGACCGACTCCGCCCGACACGCAGACGTCATCGTCGTCGGGGCAGGCCCCGCCGGATCGTCGACCGCCTACTGGCTGGCGCAGGCCGGTCTCGAGGTGTTCCTGCTGGAGAAGGCCACCTTCCCGCGGGACAAGATCTGCGGTGACGGCCTCACCCCGCGCGCCGTCCGCGCCCTCATCGGGATGGGCGTCGACGTCAACGACCCCGGCTGGGGGCGCAACAAGGGGCTGCGCATCTACGGCGGCGGCGTGAAGGTGGAGCTGCCGTGGCCGGAGCTCGCGTCCTTCCCCGACTTCGGGCTCGTCCGCAAGCGCACCGACTTCGACCAGTTCCTCGCCGAGCACGCCGCGAAGGCCGGCGCCCGGCTGCTGCAGGGCTGCACGGTGACCGGCCCGATCCTCGACGAGCGCACCGACCGCATCACCGGCGTCACCGCGAAGTACGAGGGCGAGGACGTCGAGTTCCACGCGCCGCTGGTCGTCGCCGCCGACGGCAACTCGACCCGGCTGTCGCTCGCGATGGGCCTGCAGCGGCGCGAGGACCGCCCGATGGGCGTCGCGGTCCGCCGCTACTTCCAGACGCCGCGCCACGACGACGACTACATGGAGGCGTGGCTGGAGTTGTGGGACGGCGAGCGCCTCCTGCCCGGCTACGGCTGGGTCTTCGGCGTGGGGGACGGCACGTCCAACGTCGGCTGCGGCCTGCTCAACACCAGCCAGGCGTTCCAGAACGTCGACTACCGCGGGCTCCTCAAGCGCTGGTGCGCGCAGATGCCGGAGGACTGGCAGTTCGACGAGGAGCACGCGACCTCGAAGATCCGCGGCGCGGCGCTGCCGATGGGCTTCAACCGGCAGCCGCACTACACCCGCGGGATGCTGCTGGTCGGCGACGCCGGCGGCATGGTCAACCCGTTCAACGGGGAGGGCATCGACTACGCGCTGGAGTCCGGCCGGCTGGCCGCCGACATCATGGTGCAGGCGCTGGCGCGCCGCACCCCCGCGCAGCGGGAGCGGACGCTGTACGAGTACCCGCGCATCCTGAAGGACGAGCACGGCGGCTACTTCACGCTGGCCCGCGTGTTCGTGCAGGCGATCGGCGACCCGCGCATCATGAAGTTCCTCACCTCGCACGGTCTGCCCCACCCCACGCTGATGCGGTTCACGCTCAAGCTCCTGGCGAACCTGACCGATCCCAAGGGCGGGGACTCGATGGACCGCGTCATCAACGCGATGCAGAAGGTGGCTCCGTCGGCATGAGCGACGGCATGAGCGACGGCATGAGCGGGGCCCTGCGATTCATGCTTCCGCAGGTGAGCGGACTACAGTGCATGACCGACCCCCTGAGGGGAGCGCTATTGAACACCTTGGCCAAGGTGGCGGCCCGCGGCGGGGCCGTTCCGTACAACGTCGTACGTTCCGAGGAGAGGCCGTAGAGCATGGATCTCTATATTCCGATCATCGCGCTCGGGGTGCTCGGCTTCGGCTTCGCCGCCTTCTCGGTGGTGATGGCCTCCTTGACGGGGCCCAAGCGATGGAACCGCGCCAGGCTCGACGCCTACGAGTGCGGTATCGAGCCGACCCCGCAGCCGGTGGGCGGCGGGCGTTTTCCGATCAAGTACTACGTGACGGCGATGCTGTTCATCGTCTTCGACATTGAGATCATCTTCCTTTTCCCCTGGGCGGTCGCGTTCGACCGGATGGGGCTGTTCGCCCTTGTCGAGATGGTCCTGTTCATCGCCGCCGTTCTCGTCGCGTACGCCTACGTTTGGCGGCGCGGCGGTCTGGAGTGGGACTAAATGGGTATCGAGGAGAAACTCCCCAGCGGTTTCCTGCTGACCACGGTCGAGCAGGTCGCCGGGTGGGCGCGCAAGAGCTCGGTGTGGCCGGCGACGTTCGGCCTCGCCTGCTGCGCGATCGAGATGATGGCGACGGGCGACCCCCGGCACGACTTCTCCCGGTGGGGCATGGAGCGCGCCTCGGCGACGCCGCGGCAGGCCGACCTGATGATCGTCGCGGGCCGGGTGAGCCAGAAGATGGCGCCGGTGCTGCGGCAGATCTACGACCAGATGACCGAGCCGAAGTGGGTCATCGCGATGGGCGTGTGCGCCTCGTCCGGCGGCATGTTCAACAACTACGCGATCGTGCAGGGCGTCGACCACGTCGTCCCGGTGGACGTCTACCTGCCCGGCTGCCCGCCGCGGCCGGAGATGCTGCTCGACGCGATCGTGAAGCTGCACGACCAGATCCAGAACACCAAGCTCGGCCCGCAGCGCCAGAAGCAGATCGCCGAGCTGGAAGAGGCGAAGCGCCGCCGGCTTCCGCTGCTGGGACAGGGGGCCTGAGATGAGTTCCGAGCACCCTGAGCAGCGGGCCGAGCAGGCCGCCGACCAGCTGCCCGCGCAGACCGAGGAGGAGCGCCGCGAGCAGCCGGTGGTCCGCCGCGGCATGTTCGGCGCGAAGACGACCGGCGACACCTCCGGCTACGGCGGCCTCGTCGTCCGGCAGACCCCGAAGGTGTCGACGCCGCGCCCCTACGGCGGGCCCCGCGGCGCGGCCGAGCCCGGCGAGTTCGACGAGATCGCCGACGAGCTGGAACGCGCCTACCCCGACTACGGCGACGCGATCGAGCGGGTCGTGGTCGACCGCGGCGAGCTGACGTTCTACGTCAAGCGGCAGCACCTGCGCGAGGTGGCGCGCACCATGCGCGACGACCCGTCGCTGCGCTTCGAGCTGTGCTCGGGCGTGTCGGGCGTGCACTACCCGGCGGACGAGGGCGCGGAGCTGCACTCCGTCGCGCACCTGCTGTCGATCACCCACAACCGGCGGGTGCGGCTGGAGGCGACCTGCCCGGACGCCGACCCGCACATCCCGTCGCTCGTCCCCGTGTACCCCACGAGCGACTGGCACGAGCGCGAGACCTACGACTTCTTCGGGATCGTCTACGACGGTCACCCCGCGCTGACGCGGATCGAGATGCCGGACGACTGGGTCGGCCACCCGCAGCGCAAGGACTACCCCCTCGGCGGCATCCCCGTCGAGTACCGAGGTGCGGAGATTCCCCCGCCGGACGAAAGGCGGTCGTACGTATGAGCTCGACCAAGTACACCGAGTACGACGCCTACGCGGCGGAGGAGGCGGCGTCGGGGACGGCCGGCGGCGAGACGCAGGGCCGGATCTTCGACGTCGGCGGCGCGGACTGGGACCAGGTCGTCGCCGGCGCCGAGGAGGCGGACGACGAGCGCCTCGTCGTCAACATGGGCCCGCAGCACCCGTCCACGCACGGCGTGCTCCGGCTGATCCTCACCCTCGACGGTGAGACGATCAACGAGGTCCGGCTGGTGATCGGCTACCTGCACACCGGCATCGAGAAGAACATGGAGTTCCGGACCTGGACGCAGGGCACCACGTTCTGCACCCGGATGGACTACCTGGCTCCGCTGTTCAACGAGGCGGCGTACTGCCTCAGCGTGGAGCGGCTGCTCGGCATCGAGGACCAGATCCCGGAGCGCGCCCAGATCATCCGCGTGATGATGATGGAGCTGAACCGGATCTCCTCGCACCTGGTGGCGATCGCGACGTTCGGGCTGGAGCTCGGCGCGACGACGGTGATGCTCAACGGCTTCATCGAGCGCGAGTACACCCTCGACCTGTTCGAGGAGATCACCGGCCTGCGGATGAACCACGCCTACATCCGGCCGGGCGGGGTCGCGCAGGACCTGCCGAGCGGCGCGACCAGCAAGATCCGCGACTACCTGGACCGGATGCCGAAGCGCATCCGGCAGCTCCGCAAGCTGCTGGACGCCAACCCGGTGTTCCTGGCCCGCACGAAGGACGTCGCGTACCTCGACCTCACCGGCTGCATGGCGCTCGGCGTCACCGGCCCGGTGCTGCGCTCGACCGGTATCCCGTGGGACCTGCGCAAGTCGCAGCCGTACTGCGGCTACGAGACCTACGACTTCGAGGTCCCGACGCAGGACACCTGCGACGTGTACGGCCGCTACCTCGTCCGGATGGCCGAGATGGAGGAGTCGCTGAAGATCGTCGAGCAGTGCCTGGACCGGCTGCAGACCGTCAAGGGCCCGGTGATGATCGAGGACAAGAAGATCGGCTGGCCGGCGCAGCTGGCCATGGGCGCGGACGGCCTCGGCAACTCGCCCCGGCACATCGCCCACATCATGGGCACCTCGATGGAGGCGCTGATCCACCACTTCAAGCTGGTGACCGAGGGCTTCCGGGTGCCGGCCGGGCAGGCGTACGTGCCGATCGAGTCGCCGCGCGGCGAGCTCGCGGCGCACGTGGTGAGCGACGGCGGCACCCGCCCGTTCCGCGCCCACTTCCGCGACCCGTCCTTCGTCAACCTGCAGGCCGTCCCGGCGATGTCCGAGGGCGGCATGGTCGCCGACATCATCGCCGCGGTGGCCAGCCTCGACCCGGTCATGGGGGGTGTGGACCGATGACGTACGAGCCGGAGGTTCGTGAACGGCTGGAGCGCGACGCCAAGGACATCATCGGCCGCTATCCGCGGCCGAGGTCGGCGCTGCTGCCGATGCTGCACCTCGTCCAGTCGGAGGAGGGGCACGTCACGCAGGACGGCATCGAGTTCTGCGCGGAGCTGCTCGGCATCACGCCCGCGCAGGTCACGGGCGTCGTGACGTTCTATACGCAGTACAAGCAGAAGCCGGTGGGGGAGTACCACGTCGGCGTCTGCATCAACACGCTGTGCGCCATCATGGGCGGCGACCAGATCTGGGACGAGCTGAGCGAGCACGCCGGGGTCGGCAACGACGAGGCCACCCCGGACGGCAAGGTCAGCCTGGAGCGGATCGAGTGCAACGCGGCCTGCGACTTCGCGCCCGTGATGACGGTCAACTGGGAGTTCTTCGACAACATGACTCCCGAGAAGGCCAAGAAGCTGGTCGACGACCTGCGGGCGGGGCAGCCGGTGCTGCCCACGCGCGGGCCGGAGCACCTGGCCACGTGGCGGGAGGCGTCCCGCATCCTCGCCGGGTTCCCCGACGGGCGCGCCGGCGAGGGCGTCCAGGCCGGTCCGGAGTCGCTGCGCGGCCTTGAGCTGGCGCGCGAGCGCGGCTGGGAGGCGCCGGCGGCGGACGTCGACCGCGCGCGGCCGGACGAGCCGGTGCGGCCCGAGGAGATCTCGGCGCCGCCGCACGAGCCGGGCAAGCCGATCCCCGGTGACGCGAAGCCCGGCAGCCAGGAGGGACGGAGCAAGTGACCACGCTGACACCGGTCCTCACCGGCAACTGGGACCAGCCCGACTCGTTCACCCGCGCGGGCTACGAGCGCGGGGGCGGCTACAAGGCGCTGCGCAAGGCGTTCGGGATGGACCCGGACGACATCGTCCAGGCGGTCAAGGACTCCGGGCTCCGCGGCCGCGGCGGCGCGGGCTTCCCCACCGGCATGAAGTGGGGCTTCCTGCCGCCGACCAGCCCGAACCCGCGGTACCTGGTCGTCAACGCGGACGAGTCCGAGCCGGGCACGTGCAAGGACATCCCGCTGATGATGGCGAACCCGCACGTGCTCGTCGAGGGCACCATCATCAGCTCGTACGCCATCAGGTCGAACATCGCCTTCATCTACGTGCGCGGCGAGGTGCTGCACGTGATCCGCCGGCTGCACCAGGCGGTCGCGGAGGCGTACGAGGCGGGCTACCTCGGCAAGGACATCCTCGGGTCCGGCTACGACCTGGACATCGTCGTGCACAGCGGCGCCGGCGCCTACATCTGCGGCGAGGAGACGGCGCTGCTGGACTCCCTTGAGGGGTTCCGCGGCTGGCCCAGGCTGAAGCCCCCCTTCCCGGCGGTGGCGGGCCTGTACGGCGGGCCCACCGTCATCAACAACGTCGAGTCGATCGCGTCGGTTCCCTCGATCGTCGGGAACGGCCCGGAGTGGTTCGCCGCGATGGGCACTGAGAAGTCGCAGGGCTTCGGGATCTTCTCGCTGTCCGGGCACGTGACGCGGCCCGGCCAGTACGAGGCGCCGCTCGGCATCACGCTGCGGGAACTGCTCGACATGGCGGGCGGCATCCGGGAGGGGCACCGGCTGAAGTTCTGGACGCCCGGCGGGTCGTCCACCCCGATCTTCACCGACGAGCACCTGGACGTGCCGCTGGACTTCGAGTCCGTCGGCGCCGCCGGGTCGATGCTCGGCACCCGCGCGCTGCAGATCTTCGACGAGACGACCTGCGTCGTCCGGGCGGTGCTGCGCTGGTCGGAGTTCTACGCGCACGAGTCGTGCGGCAAGTGCACGCCGTGCCGCGAGGGCACCTACTGGTACAAGCTCATGCTGAAGCGGCTGGAGGCCGGCCAGGGCACCGAGGAGGACCTGGAGACCCTGCTGGACATCTCCGACAACATCCTCGGCCGCGCGTTCTGCGCCCTCGGCGACGGCGCGACGAGCCCGGTCGTGTCGTCCATCAAGCTGTTCCGGGACGAGTACCTCCAGCACTTCGAGCGGGGCGCCTGCCCGTTCGACCCGGCCGAGTCCACCCTCTGGGGAGGTGCCAAGTGACCGTCACCGACGACAAGTCGGCGGTGGAGAAGCGCGAGGACATGGTCTCCTGCACCATCGACGGCTTCGAGATCGAGGTGCCGAAGGGCACCCTGATCATCCGGGCCGCCGAGTTGCTCGGCATCCAGATCCCGCGGTTCTGCGAGCACCCGCTGCTCGACCCGATCGGGGCGTGCCGGCAGTGCCTGGTGGAGATCCCCGACGCCGGCAACGGCCGCGGGATGCCGAAGCCGCAGGCGTCGTGCACCACGCCGGTGATGCCGGGCATGGTCGTCCAGACCCAGCTCACCTCGCCGGTGGCCGACAAGGCGCAGCACGGCGTCATGGAGTTCCTGCTCATCAACCACCCGCTGGACTGCCCGGTCTGCGACAAGGGCGGCGAGTGCCCGCTGCAGAACCAGGCGATGTCCAACGGCCGCGGCGAGACGCGGTTCGTGGAGACCAAGCGGACGTGGCCGAAGCCGATCCCGCTGTCCAGCCAGGTGCTCCTCGACCGGGAGCGCTGCATCCAGTGCACGCGCTGCACCCGGTTCTCCGAGGAGATCGCCGGCGACGCGTTCATCGAGCTGACGAACCGCGGCGCGAAGGAAGAGATCGGGATCGCCGAGGACCGGCCGTTCCAGTCCTACTTCTCCGGCAACACCGTGCAGATCTGCCCGGTGGGCGCGCTCACCGGCACCGCGTACCGGTTCCGGTCCCGCCCGTTCGACCTGGTGTCGACGCCGAGCGTCTGCGAGCACTGCGCGTCCGGCTGCGCGATGCGGACCGACCACCGGCGCGGCAAGGTGACGCGGCGGCTGGCCGGGGACGACCCGCACGTCAACGAGGAGTGGAACTGCGACAAGGGCCGCTGGGCGTTCACCTACACGACGCAGCCCGACCGGCTCACGCACCCGCTGGTCCGCAACGAGGACGGCGTGCTGGAGACCGCGTCGTGGCCGGAGGCGCTGACCATCGCGGCCGAGGGCCTCGCGGCGGCGCGCGGCTCCGCGGGCGTGCTGACCGGCGGCCGCGTCACCCTTGAGGACGCCTACGCCTACGCCAAGTTCGCGCGGATCGCGCTTGGCAGCAACGACGTCGACTTCCGGGCCCGGCCGCTGTCCGACGAGGAGTCGCGCTTCCTCGCCTCGTCGGTCGCGGGACGCTCGATCGAGGTGTCCTACGCCGACCTGGAGAAGGCGCCGGCCGTGCTCCTCGCCGGCTTCGAGCCGGAGGAGGAGTCGCCGATCGTCTTCCTGCGGCTCCGCAAGGCGTTCCGCAAGAACGCGCTGAAGGTGTACGCGGCGGCTCCGTTCGCGACCCGCGGGCTGGGCAAGGTCGGCGGCACGCTGCTGCCGACGGCGCCCGGCGCCGAGGCCGACACGCTCGCGTCGCTGATCGGCGACGCGGACCGGTCCGACGTCCGGACGCTGCTGGAGGCGCCCGGCGCCGTCATCCTGGTGGGCGAGCGGCTCGCCGGCAGCCCCGGCGCGCTGACCGCGGCGGTCCGGCTGGCGCGGGTGACCGGCGCCCGGCTGGCGTGGGTGCCGCGCCGGGCCGGGGAGCGCGGCGCGCTGGAGGCCGGTGCGCTGCCCGGCCTGCTGCCGATCGGCCGCCCGGTGACCGACCCGGCGGCGCGGGCCGAGGTGGCCCGCGTCTGGGGCGTCGCCGCACTGCCCGACGCGCCCGGCGAGGACACCGCCGGGATCATCGCGTCGGCGGGCCGGGGGGAGCGCGGCGCGCTGCTCGTCGGCGGCGTCGACCCCTACGACCTGCCCGACCCGGAGGCGATGCTCCGGGCGCTCGATGCGACGCCGTTCGTGGTGAGCCTGGAGCAGCGGCCGAGCGCGGTCACCGACCGCGCCGACGTCGTCTTCCCGGTCGCGGCCGTCGCGGAGAAGTCCGGCACGTTCGTCGACTGGGAGGGCCGCGGCCGCCAGTTCGACGTCGTGCTCAAGGCCGCCGGGCGGATGTCCGACCTGCGGGTGCTGGACTCCCTCGCCGACGAGCTGGACGTCCACCTGGGCCTGCCCGGCCCGGAGGCGGCGCGCCGCGAGCTGACCGAGCTCGGCGCCTACCGCGGCGAGCGCCCGGAGGCGCCGGACGTGGCGCAGGCGCTCCCGCCGCACCCGGAGCGCGGCGAGGCGCTGCTCGCGACGTGGCGGCTGCTGCTGGACCGGGGACGCCTGCAGGACGGCGAGCCGTTCCTCGCGGGCACCGCCAAGGCCGCGGCCGCGCGGCTGTCGCCCGCGACGGCCGCGGAGATCGGCGCCACCGAGGCGGTCACGGTCTCGACGGCGCGCGGCGAGGTCACGCTGCCGCTGGAGGTGACCGCCGACCTGCCCGACCGGGTGGTGTGGCTGCCGACCAACTCGGCCGGCTGCTCGCTGTACCGGGACCTCGGCGCGGCGGCGGGCAGTGTGGTCGGGATCGCGAGCGGGGTGCTCCGGTCCGCGACCGCCGCGACCGGCGCGACCGCGCCGGAGTCCGGCGCGACGGCCGTGTCCGGCGCGCCGGCGGCGTCCGATGAGAACGCTGGAGGGAGCAAATGAGCGCGCTCGCTGCGGCCCTGCCTCTGCAGGCGCCCCTGCCTCTGCAGGCGCCCCTGGCGCCGGTCGCCGCGGACCCGACGCTGGAGGACTTCGGCTCGGACCCGTGGTGGCTGATCGGCGGCAAGGTCCTCGCCGTCTTCGCGTTCCTCGTCGTGACCGTGCTGCTGACGATGTGGATCGAGCGCCGCGTCATCGGCCGGATGCAGCTGCGCGTCGGCCCGAACCGCGCGGGCCCGTTCGGGCTGCTGCAGGGCCTCGCGGACGGCATCAAGCTCGCCCTGAAGGAGGACATCGTCCCCCGCCAGGTCGACAAGGTCGTGTTCGTCCTGGCGCCGGTCATGGCCGCGGTGCCCGCGTTCATCTCGTTCGCCATCATCCCGATGGGGCCGACGGTCTCGATCTTCGGGCACCAGACGCCGCTGCAGGTCACCGACCTTCCGGTCGCGGTGCTGCTGGTGCTGGCGATGGCGTCGATGGGCGTCTACGGGATCGTGCTCGCCGGCTGGTCGTCGATGTCGCCGTACTCGCTGCTCGGCGGGCTCCGCTCGTCCGCGCAGGTGATCTCCTACGAGATCGCGATGGCGCTGTCGTTCGTGGCCGTGTTCATGTTCGCGGGCTCGATGTCCACCTCGGAGATCGTCGCGGCGCAGCAGGACCGCTGGTTCGTGCTGCTGCTGGCCCCGTCCTTCATCGTGTACGTGATCACGATGATGGGCGAGTCGAACCGCATCCCGTTCGACCTGCCCGAGGGCGAGGGCGAGCTGGTCGGCGGCTTCCACACCGAGTACTCGTCGCTGAAGTTCGCGATGTTCTTCCTCGCGGAGTACATCAACCTCGCGACGCTGTCGGCGCTCGCCACCACGCTGTTCCTCGGCGGCTGGCGCGCTCCCGCGCCGATCTCCACGGTGTGGGCGGGGGCCAACTCCGGCTGGTGGCCGGTCCTGTGGTTCCTGGCCAAGGTGTTCCTGTTCATCTTCTTCTTCATCTGGCTGCGCGGCACGCTGCCGCGCGTCCGCTACGACCAGCTGATGAAGCTCGGCTGGAAGGTGCTGATGCCCTTCTCGCTCGGCTGGATCCTGCTGGTCGCCACCATCCGCGCGCTGCGCAACGAGGGCTACGACATGCAGCAGATCGTGATCGTCGCCGCGGTCGCCGCGGCGGTGGTCCTGGTGGCGACGGTGCTCTGGGAGATGTTCCGGGGCGGCGAGGACGAGAAGGAGATCGTGCCGGGCGCGGGCGAGGGCGGCAAGTCCGCCCCCGCGGCCGGCGGTTTCCCGGTGCCGCCGATGGACGCGCCCCACTACCGCGGTGGGCCGGCCGGCGCATCCAAGATCAGTACCCCTCCTGAGGAGGTCACCAGTGGGACTAACTGATTTCCTGAACCCGGTGAAGGGGTTCGGGGTCTCGTTCCACCAGATTTTCATGAAGAGCGAGACCGTTCAGTACCCCGAGGTGAAGAAGCCGACCGCGCCGCGCTTCCACGGGCGGCACCAGCTCAACCGGTGGCCGGACGGCCTGGAGAAGTGCATCGGCTGCGAGCTGTGCGCCTGGGCGTGCCCCGCCGACGCGATCTTCGTCGAGGGGGCGGACAACACCGCCGACGAGCGCTACTCGCCCGGTGAGCGGTACGGCCGCATCTACCAGATCAACTACCTGCGCTGCATCCTGTGCGGGCTGTGCATCGAGGCGTGCCCGACGCGGGCGCTCACGATGACCAACGAGTACGAGCTCGCCGACGACAGCCGCGAGAGCCTCATCTACACCAAGGAGATGCTGCTCGCACCGCTGCGCGAGGGCATGGAGGCGCCGCCGCACGAGATGCGGCTCGGCGACACCGAGGAGGACTACTACCGCCTCGGCCTCCAGCCCGAGGAGCCCGCGCCGACGGGGTCGTCCGAGGGGGGACGACCCCCCGCGCCCCCCGGGACGCCTTTGGCGCCGACCATTCCTTCCGAGGAAGGCGGACGCGCGAGCGCGGACCAGGCGGTCAAGCGCGAGAAGTCCCGCAAGCGGGGTGAGAGCGCGTGATCTCCGCGATCCAGGGCGCCCCCGTCCTCGCGGCGGAGGTGGCCGACAAGCAGGCCGGCGAGCCGTTCTTCTTCTGGCTGCTGGCCGTCGTGTCGGTCGCCGCCGCCCTCGGCATGATCTTCATGCGGAAGGCGGTGCACTCGGCGCTGCTGCTGGCGACCGTGATGCTGTCGCTCGCCGCGCTGTACGCGATCCAGAGCGCCCCGTTCCTGGCGTTCGTGCAGGTGATCGTCTACACCGGCGCGGTGCTGATGCTGTTCCTGTTCGTCGTGATGCTCGTCGGCGTCAGCTCCACCGACTCGCTGGTGGAGACGATCCGCGGGCAGCGCTTCTGGGCGGCCGTCGCCGTGTTCGGGTTCATCGCGCTGCTGGGCGCCGGGCTCGGCAACGCGGCGTTCGGCGGCACGGCCGGCCTGCAGCAGGCCAACGCCGAGGGCAACGTCGTCGGCCTGGCCCGGCTGCTGTTCTCCAAGTACGTGTTCGCGTTCGAGGCCACCAGCGCCCTGCTGATCACCGCGGCGCTGGGCGCGATGGTGCTGGCGCACCGCGAGCGGACCGGGGAGAAGCCGACGCAGAAGGTCCTGTCCAAGCGGCGGTTCCTGTCCGGCGACCACCCGGGGCCGCTGCCCGGCCCCGGCACCTATGCCCGGCACAACGCCGTGGACATGCCGGCGCTGCTGCCCGACGGGACCACGTCGGAGCTGTCGGTCAACCCGGTCATCGCCGCCCGCGTCGACACGGCCGAGCGGCACGCCGACCTGCACGGCTCGACCGCGGAAGAGGCGGTCGAGCGGAACGTGCGGGACGTCAAGGCCGTCACCGCGGAGGCCGCGGACGCGGACGCCGAGGGGCGCGTCGCCAAGCCCGGGACGCGGGCCGCGGGCGGCAACGAGGGTGAAGGCGAGGCCGGTTCATGAGTCCCGAGCACTATCTGGCGCTTTCGGCGATCCTGTTCACCATCGGGGCGCTCGGCGTCCTCGTGCGCCGCAACGCGCTCGTGGTCTTCATGTGCATCGAGCTGATGCTGAACGCGACGAACCTGGCGTTCATCTCGTTCTCCCGAATGCACGGCAACCTGGACGGTCAGATCATCGCCTTCTTCGTGATGGTGGTGGCCGCCGCGGAGGTCGTGGTGGGCCTCGCGATCATCATGACCGTCTTCCGGACCCGCAGATCCGCGTCGGTCGACGACGTGAACCTGCTGAAGTACTGAGAGGCTGGGATGAAAGCGGAAGGCATCCAGGCCGCGTCCTGGCTCCTCATAGCGCTCCCGCTCGCGGGCGCCGCGATCCTCCTGCTCGGGGGGAGGCGCACCGACCGGTGGGGACACCTGCTCGGCGTCGCCATGTCGGTGGCCTCGTTCGCGGTGGGCGTGGCGATGTTCGCCCAGATGCTCGGGTACGCCGCCGACGAGCGGCGGCGCATCCTGCACCTGTGGGACTTCATCGACGTCGGCGCGTTCAAGGTCGGCATGGACCTGCTGGTGGACCCCCTGTCCATCAGCTTCGTGCTGCTGATCACCGGGGTGGGCTCGCTCATCCACATCTACTCCGTCGGCTACATGGCCGAGGACCCCGAGCGGCGCAAGTTCTTCGCCTACCTGAACCTGTTCGTCGCGGCGATGCTGCTGCTGGTGCTCGGTGACAACTTCCTCGTCATGTTCATCGGCTGGGAGGGCGTCGGCCTCGCCTCGTACCTCCTGATCGGGTTCTGGCAGTACAAGCCGACCGCCGCGACCGCGGCGAAGAAGGCGTTCGTCGTCAACCGCGTCGGCGACATGGGGCTGATCATCGCGATCGCGCTGATCTTCGCGACGTTCGGCACCATCGAGTACGGGGCCGTGCTCGGCACCGGCGCCGAGCACGCCGGGCTGGCGTCCCAGCTCAGCACCGGCACCGCCACCGCGATCGGGCTGCTGCTCCTGCTCGGCGCGTGCGGCAAGTCGGCGCAGCTCCCGCTGCAGTCCTGGCTCCTGGACGCGATGGAGGGCCCGACCCCGGTGTCGGCGCTCATCCACGCCGCCACGATGGTCACCGCCGGCGTGTACCTCATCGTCCGCGCCGGGCCGATCTTCGAGATGTCGGAGACCGCGCAGCTCGTGGTGACGATCGTCGGTGCGGCGACCCTGCTGTTCGGTGCGATCATCGGGTGCGCCAAGGACGACATCAAGAAGGCCCTCGCCGGCTCGACGATGTCGCAGATCGGCTACATGACGCTGGCCGCCGGGCTCGGCAAGGCCGGGTACGTCTTCGCCATCGCGCACCTCATCGCGCACGGCTTCTTCAAGGCCGGTCTGTTCCTCGGCGCGGGGTCCGTCATGCACGGCATGAAGGACGACGTGAACATGCGCCACTACGGCGCGCTCCGCTCGGTGATGATGATCACCTACGCCACGTTCGGCCTCGGGTACCTCGCCATCATCGGGTTCCCCGGGCTGTCCGGCTGGTTCACCAAGGAAGGGATCATCGAGGCGGCGTTCGACAAGGGCGGCACGTCCGGGGCGATCCTCGGCGCGTGCGCGCTGCTCGGCGCCGGCATCACCGCGTACTACATGTCGCGCGTGATGTTCATGACGTTCTTCGGCGAGAAGCGCTGGGCGGACGACGTCCACCCGCACGAGTCGCCGAAGATCATGACCGTCCCGCTGATCCTGCTGGCGGTCGGCTCGCTCGCCGCGGGCGGCTTCCTGATCCTCGGCGGGTTCGCCCACTTCCTGGAGCCGGTCGTCGGGACGCCCGAGAAGGAGCACCACTTCGCGCTGATCACCCCGACCGGCGCGGTCTCCCTCGTCCTGATGGTGGCCGGGGCGGCCATCGCGTGGCGGCAGTACGGCAGCCGGAAGGTGCCGCGTGAGGCGCCCAAGGGCTCGTTCGTCACGGTCGCGGCGCGCAAGGACCTCTACGGCGACGCGCTCAACGAGTCGCTGCTGATGCGTCCCGGGCAGTGGCTGACCCGGCTCGCCGTCTGGTTCGACGGGCGCGGCGTCGACGGCCTCGTCAACGGGACCGCCGCCGGCATCGGCGGCACGTCCGGCCGGCTCCGGCGGGTCCAGACCGGCTTCGCCCGTTCCTACGCCCTTTCGATGACCTTCGGCGCTGCGCTCGTGGTCGCCGCGCTCCTGGTGGTGAACGTTTCATGAGCGACTTTCCCTGGCTGAGCGTCCTCATCGCGCTGCCGGTGGTGGGCGCGGTGCTGGTCAGCGTCATCCCGCGCGAGCGGGAGGCGCTGGTCAAGCAGGTCGCGCTCGGCGTCTCCGTCCTCGTCGCGGTCCTCGCCGGGATCATGGCGGCGGGCTTCGACGCGGGCGGGCCGCGCTTCCAGTTCGAGGAGCGGTACTGGTGGATCCGGGAGTTCGGGATCCACTGGGCGCTCGGCGTCGACGGCGTCTCGCTGACGCTGATCCTGCTGTCGGTCATCCTCGTGCCGCTGGTCATCCTCGGCTCGTGGGGCGAGGCCGACCGGTCCGGCGGGGTGGACGTCCCGCCGAAGCGGTCGGTGAAGACCTACTTCGCGCTGCTGCTGTCCCTCGAGGCGACGATGATCGGCGTCTTCGCGGCGACCGACGTGTTCGTCTTCTACGTCTTCTTCGAGGCGCTGCTCATCCCGATGTACTTCATCATCGGGTCCTACGGCGGCGCGCAGCGCTCCTACGCCGCGGTGAAGTTCCTGCTGTACTCGCTGTTCGGCGGGCTGCTGATGCTCGTCGCGGTCATCTGGCTCTACCCGCTGTCGGCGAAGCCGGCCGCGGAGGGCGGCCTCGGGCAGGGCACGTTCCTGTTCACCGAGCTGTCGAAGCTGGACATCGACCCGACGACGGCGAAGTGGCTGTTCCTCGGCTTCTTCATCGCGTTCGCGATCAAGGCGCCGATGGCGCCGGTGCACACCTGGCTGCCGGACGCGGCGCAGCAGTCCCCGGCGCCCGCGCTGGTGCTGCTCGTCGGCGTGCTGGACAAGGTCGGCACGTACGGGATGCTCCGGTTCTGCCTGGAGCTGTTCCCCGGCGCGGCCCGGTGGGCGACGCCGGTCGTGATCGTGTTCGCGGTCGCCAGCATCATCTACGGCGCGATCCTCGCGATCGGGCAGGTCGACATGAAGCGGCTGATCGCCTACACGTCGATCTCCCACTTCGGGTTCATCGTGCTCGGCATCTTCGCGATGACGTCGCAGGCCCAGTCGGGCGCGGCGCTGTACATGGTGAACCACGGGTTCGCCACGGGCGCGCTGTTCCTCGTCGTCGGGTTCATGATCGTCCGGCGGCGGTCGGCGCGGATCGCCGACTACGGGGGCATGCAGAAGGTGGCGCCCGTCCTCGCCGGGTCGTTCCTCATCGCCGGCCTGTCGAGCCTGTCGCTGCCCGGCCTCGCGCCGTTCGTGTCGGAGTTCCTCGTCATCGTCGGCACGTACACGCGCTACCAGTGGGCCGCGATCGCGTCCGTCATCGCGGTCGTGCTCGCCGCCGTCTACATCCTGTGGATGTACCAGCGGACCATGGGCGGCCCGGCCGCGCCGGCCGTCGAGGGCCTGAAGGACCTGTCCGTGCGGGAGAAGTGGGTCATCGCGCCGATCCTCGCGATCATCGTGGCGATGGGCTTCTTCCCGCAGCCGGTACTGCACGTGATCAACCCGTCGGTGAACGAGACGCTGGCCCGCGTCGACCAGCGGGACCCGGCACCGGACGTCACCGGTAACGTAGCCGAGAACGGAGCCCGTCCATGAGCACCAGCAGTCACGTGAGCGCGGTCCTCGCGCAGGGGGGTGAGATCCCCGCGCCGCACATCGAGTACGGGCAGATCGCCCCGATGCTGCTGGTCTTCGGCGCCGCCGTCCTCGGCGTCCTCGTCGAAGCGATCGTCGGCCGCCGCTCCCGCTACTTCGTGCAGGTGCCGATCGCGTTCCTTGGCCTCGCCGCCGCGTTCGTCTGGACGATCATGCTGGGCTGGCGCGAGAACCCGCACAGCGTCGCCGCCGAGGGCGCCCTCGGCGTGGACGGCCCGACCCTGTTCCTCCAGGGGACCATCCTGGTGCTGGCGCTGGTCAGCCTCCTGCTGATCGCCGACCGCGGCACCGGCCGGGCGGGCGGCGCCGTCGAGGGGCACTTCGCCGCGCAGGCGTCCGCCCTGCCGGGCAGTGAGGCGGAGCAGCGCACCGCCGAGGCGGGGGCCGTCCAGACCGAGGTCTACCCGCTGATGATGTTCGCCGTCGGCGGCATGATCATGTTCCCGGCGTCGAACGACCTGCTCACGATGTTCGTGGCGCTGGAGGTGCTGTCGCTGCCGCTGTACCTGCTGTGCGGGCTCGCCCGCCGCAGGCGCCTCCTCTCGCAGGAGGCCGCGGTCAAGTACTTCCTGCTGGGCGCGTTCTCCTCGGCGTTCTTCCTGTACGGCATCGCGCTGCTGTACGGGTACGCGGGGTCGGTGCGCCTGTCGGACATCGCCGCGCAGATCGCGCGGGACGCGGGCAACGAGAGCCTGCTGCTCGCGGGCGTCGCGCTGCTGTCGGTCGGGCTGCTGTTCAAGCTCGGCGGCGTCCCGTTCCACATGTGGAAGCCGGACGTCTACCAGGGCGCCCCCACGCCGATCACGGCGCTGATGGCGTCGTGCACCGTCGTGTCGGCGTTCGGCGCGATCGTCCGCGTCTACTACGTCGCGTTCGAGACGCTGGAGTGGGACTGGCGGCCGTTCATGTGGGCTGTGGCCATTCTCACAATGGTCGTCGGGTCGATCGTCGCGATCACCCAGACCGACATCAAGCGGATGCTGGCCTACTCCTCCATCGCGCACGCGGGGTTCCTGCTCCTCGGCGTGATCGCCACGTCGCCGAACGGCCTGTCGAGCACCCTGTTCTACCTGCTCGCCTACGGCTTCGCCTCCGTCGGCGCGTTCGCCGTCGTCACGATGGTGCGGGACGCGGGCGGCGAGGCGGGCCACCTGTCGCGCTGGGCGGGGCTCGGCAAGCGCTCCCCGGTCGTCGCCGGAACGTTCGCCTTCTTCCTGCTGGCGTTCGCCGGGATCCCGCTGACCAGCGGTTTCACCGGGAAGTTCGCGGTGTTCAAGGCGGCGGTCGAGGAGGGCGCGACGCCGCTGGTGATCGTCGCGGTGATCGCCTCCGCCGTGGCGGCGTTCTTCTACGTCCGGGTGATCGTCCTGATGTTCTTCAGCGACCCCGACCCGGACGGCCCGGTCGTGGTGGCCGGCCCGGCGACCGCGGTCGCGGTCGCGCTCGGCCTGACGGCTACTGTGGTACTCGGCGTGCTCCCACAGCCCATTCTGGACCTTGCGGGACAAGCCACGACCGACATGTTCGTCCGGTAGGGAGTCCTGGGTGAGCCACCCATCTGCTGAGAAGTCCGGCGGGCCGGCCGAAGCGGCGACCGGCCCGTTCGGGCTTCCCGTCGACGCCGCCCTCGCGGCGGACGCCGCCCGCCGCCTCGCCACCGTCGAGGAAATGCTGACGGAGTGCGTGCGCGGCGACGACGCGCTGCTCACCGAGGCGTCCCGGCACCTGGTCGAGGCGGGCGGCAAGCGGTTCCGGCCGATGCTGGTCCTGCTGGCCTCCCACTTCGGCGACCCGGACGCGCCCGGCGTCGTCCCCGCGGCGGTCGTCGTCGAACTCACCCACCTCGGCACCCTCTACCACGACGACGTCATGGACGAGGCGCCCGTCCGCCGCGGCCAGGAGTCGGCCAACTACCGCTGGACCAACACGGTCGCCATCCTCACCGGCGACTACCTGTTCGCCCGCGCGTCCGACCTGCTCGCGGACCTCGGCCCCGAGGCCGTCCGCGTCCAGGCCCGCGCGTTCGGCCGCCTCGTCCGCGGCCAGATGCAGGAGACCGTGGGCCCCCGCTCGGACGACGATCCCCTGAAGCACTACCTCCAGGTCGTCGCCGACAAGACGGCGTCCCTCATCGCCGTCTCCGGCCACTTCGGCGCGCTGCTCTCCGGGGCTTCCCCCCACGTGGTGCACACCATCACGTCGGCGTGCGAGAAGATAGGCGT
The DNA here is from genome assembly GCF_004348575.1 of Actinomadura sp. 7K534. NCBI lineage: Bacteria > Bacillati > Actinomycetota > Actinomycetes > Streptosporangiales > Thermomonosporaceae > Actinomadura > Actinomadura sp. 7K534. Next base: position 8,953 of record NZ_SMKB01000006.1, on the reverse strand, counting down.
CGCCTTCCAGCTCTCCGACGACATCCTCGACATCGCCTCCGAGACCGAGGAGTCCGGCAAGACGCCCGGCACCGACCTGCGCGAGGGCGTCCGCACCCTCCCGATGTACCACGTCCTCGGCGGCATCGGCTCCGGCCCGGACGACGCCCGCCTCCGCGAGCTCCTCGTCCAGGACCTCTCCGAGGACGACGCGCTCCACGCCGAGGCCCTCGCCCTCCTCCGCGCTCACCCGGCCATGGACCGCGCCCGCGCCGACCTGCGCCGCTGGGCCGAGGACGCCCGCACCGAACTCCTCACCCTCCCCGACATCCCCGCCCGGGACGCCTTCACCGGCCTCTGCGACTACGTGGTGTCGAGGACGGGCTAGCCCGGCCACCGGGGAACCCGGCATCTACACAACACGAGGCCGTGTGCCCGCCGACGTGGGTCGGCGCGCACACGGCCTCGTTGTCTTCTACGCGTTCTGGGGTTCGGGTTCTTCGGTCAGGCCGCGGGACTTCATGGCGTGCAGGACCAGGTCGATGAGGACCTGCTTGCAGGAGTCGAGGTCCCGGGCGTCGCACAGCATGACGGGGACCTTGGGGCCCAGGTTCAGGGCCAGCTGGATCTCCGCCAGGTCGTAGCGCTTGGCGCCCTCGAAGCAGTTGACCGCGACGATGAACGGGGTGTTGCGGCGCTCGAAGTAGTCGACCGACGGGAAGCAGTCGGACAGGCGGCGGGTGTCGGCGAGGACCACGGCGCCGAGGGCGCCGAGGGATACCTCGTCCCACATGAACCAGAAGCGCTGCTGGCCCGGCGTCCCGAAGAGGTAGAGGACGTAGTCCTCCTTCATCGTGATGCGGCCGAAGTCCATCGCGACGGTGGTGGTGTCCTTGCGCTCCACACCGGAGACGTCGTCGACGCCGACGCTCTTGTCGGTGAGGACCTCCTCGGTGCGCAGCGGCTGGGTCTCGGACACCGTCGCGACCATCGTGGTCTTGCCGACGCCGAATCCACCCGCGATCACGATCTTTACCGCCGTGGGGAGCCTGCGGGCGCGCACGCCGTGCCGTCCGCCCCCGGCGCTAGAGGGCCCGGAGACCATCGATCACCGCCTTGTAGAGCCTGATGTCGTGCATGTCCGCCTCGGGTTCGGGTTCCTGCATCGAGACGAACCCCTTGTCGAGGAGGTCGCCGAGCATCACCCGCACGGTCGCGACGGGCAGGTCGAGGTGGCCGGTGATCTCCGCCACCGACATGACCGACTGGCAGAGCCGGATGATGGCCAGGTGCTCCGGCCCTAGGCCGATCGCGCCCTCCGGCTCGGGGCCGACCGCCACGACGAGCGTGATCAGGTCGAACTCGCCGCGGGTCGGCTCGATGCGGCCGCTGGTCATCACGTAGGGGCGCACCATCGGGCCGGCCTGCTCGTCGAGCAGCCGGCCGCGGGCGGGCGGCAGCGTATCGTCGGGCCACTGGTCCGGCGGATCCTCGGGGGGCATCATGTCGCGCCTCCCTCGGCGGCGGACTCCGACCGCGCCGGGGTGGTGAGGTGGTGGCCCATGGCCGTGACGAGCATCGCCATCTCGTAGGCGATGAGGCCGACGTCGGCCTCGTCCCCCGCGAGGACGGCGAGGCAGGCGCCCTTGCCCGCCACCGTCACCAGCATGAACGCCGACTGCATCTCGATGATCGTCTGCCGGACGGGGCCGCCGCCGAAGCGGACGCCCGCGCCCTTGGCGAGGCTCTGGATGCCGGCGGCGACGGCGGCGAGGTGCTCCCCGTCATCCTGCGTCATGCCCTCGGAGGACGCCATCAGCAGGCCGTCCGCCGACAGCACGACGGCACTGCGGGTGTGCGGCAGCCGGTGGACCAGATCGTCCAGCAGCCAGCCCAGATCCGAGGTCGAACCGGTCTTCTGCGTCACTGATCTTCCTCGCCTTCCGCTGCGTTCTCTCGCCTTTCCTGCCGTTTCGCCTGGGCCGCGTCAGAGCGGCCCTGCCTGCTGCCCCGCTGGTAGGAACCCATGATCCGCTGGATCTCCTCGGGAGAGCGGCCGGGGTCCGCCACCTCCTCCTGCTCCTCGGCGGCGGCGGCTTCGCCCGCCCGCAGGGGCTCGGCCAGGTTCGCCTGGGGCACCCGGACAGGCAGACCGGACGGTGTGGTGGAGATATCGGGCACGGGTGGCTGATCCTCCGGCTCGGTGGTTGCGGATTCACCCCCGTCGTCGGGGGCGGCGTCCTCGTGGGCGCGTGCGCCGTCGTCGGGTGCGTCCCCCTCGGCCGGTTCGGACGCGGGCGGCGGCACGGCCACGAGCGCCGGGCCGGTGGAGGACGGGGACAGCGTCGCCGTCGCCCCGGACGACCTGGGACTGGACGCCTGGGCATCGCCCCCCGCGGCCCCCTGCGGCATCGGCCGTCCGCCCGCGGGCGCGCCCACCGCGGTCGGCTGGCGCACCTCCAGGCCGTTCTGGGTGGTGGCACCGGCCTTGACGGGCTCGGGCCCCTGCTCGCTGATCAGCTCCCGGGGGATGACGACCACCGCGGTGGTGCCGCCGTAGGCGGAGCGCTTCAGCGAGACCTGCACGTTGTACCGCTCGGCGAGCTTGCTGACCACGAACAGGCCGAGCTGCACGGAGCTCTGCAGGTTGAAGTCGGGCGGGTCGGCGATCCGCTCGTTGATCTCGGCGAGCTTCTCGTCGGTCATGCCGAGGCCGCGGTCCTCGATGTCGATGGCGAAGCCGCTGGCGACGAGGTGCCCGCCGACCTGCACGACGGTGTCGGGCGGGGAGAACGACACGGCGTTCTCGATCAGCTCGGCGAGCAGGTGGGTGACGTCACCGACGGCGCGTCCGGCCAGCTCGACCGGGCCGAACGGCAGGACGGTGACGCGGGTGTAGTCCTCGACCTCGCCGACCGCGGCGCGGACGACGTCCACCATGGGGACGGAGTTGCGCCACCCGCGGGCCGGGAGGGCGCCGGAGAGCACGATGAGGTTCTCGGCGTTGCGCCGCATGCGGGTCGCGAGGTGGTCGAGCCGGAACAGCTCCTCCAGCTCCTTGGTCTCGATGTCGCGGCGCCGCTCCATGGTGTCCAGCATGGTGAGCTGCCGGTGCACGAGGGTCTGCGTGCGGCGGGCCAGGCTGAGCAGGACGTCCCGGATGCCGCGCCGCAGCTCGGCCTGCTCGACGGCGGTGCGGATCGCGGTCTCCTGGACGGCGTTGAACGCGCGTCCCACCTGCCCGATCTCGTCGTTGCCGAACCGCAGCGGCGGCGCCTCGACCGCGACGTCCACCTGCTCGCCGTGGCCGAGCCGGTCGACGACGCCGGGCAGGCGCTGCTCGGCCAGTTCCCAGGCGGCGGCGCGCAGCCGTTCGAGCTGCCGGACGAGGGCCCGGGCGGTGGTGATGGACACGACGATGGACGCGATGACCGCCAGCAGCCCGAGACCGCCGGCCAGCGCCAGCCGGAGGATGATCCCGTAGCCCATCGGCTTCGCGCGTTCGAGAAGCCGGTCGCCTCCGTCGAGGACGACCTGCTCCAGCTGCTTCTGGACCGGGAGCATCGAGGACTCCCACTCCTGGGACGTGATGCGGATCGGCCCGGTCGTCTTGCTCTGGACGATGCGGTCCTCGAGACCGCGCAGCCGAACGTACTCGCTGCTCCTGGCCACCCCGTCGTACTGGGCGCGGTCTTCCTGCGGAAGCTCGGCGGCGGCCTCGTCATGGAGGAACCGCTGGGTCCCCACCAGCTGGGTGAACTGGGCGTGTTCGGTCGGCGTGAAGCGCCCGGCCGCGAGCACTCCGGCGAGCAGCGCGTCCTCGCGGGAGAGGATCTCCTTGGCGCGGGTGAGGGAGTTGAGCGTGCGGCTGTCCTTGGCGATGGCGTCGTCGTCCACGCTTCCGGCCGAGGTGTAGAGGCGGAAGGCGACGTCGATGAAGTCGTTGAAGGGCTGGGCGGCCTGGCTCCGCTCCAGTGAGCGGGCGTCGATGGCGTTCCGGCCCGCGGTGATGGCGGTCAGGCGGCTGAGTGACTCCTTGATGCTCTTCTTGGTGTTGTCACTGGCCATCCTCGACACGGTGCCGCTGGCGACTCTCTCCCGGTAGTCGGCCGACGCGGAGTCCACGCGCTGGCGCTGTGCGTCCAGCGCGGCGCGCTGCTGCCTGCCCGGGCTTCCCAGGTAGGTCAGCGAGAGCCTGCGTTCCTGCTGCAGTTCCGTAACCAGAGTCACGGCGGGCCGGGTGACGTTCTGGTCGAGCGTGCTGACGGTGAGCAGATTCAGTCCCTCGCGCATGGTCACCCAGGCCGCGAAGACCCACAGTGCCGCGAGCGACACGAGCAGGGCGGTAATTTTCGTCCGCAGACGTGAGTTGCGGAAGCGCATCAACCTGTCCTCAACGAGTTCCCGAGCGCACGGCGGACCGCCGGGGGTGACGGTTGCCGGGTCGCTGGTGTACAGGCGCGCGGCGACGGGGGCTGTCGCGTGCGCACGCGGAGTACCTTAGCAACGTTGCGGGCTCAGATGATGTACTTTGTTCCCGTGAGCGGGGATTACGCCATTGACCATCTTGCAGTGTGAGACACGAAACATGGGCGCAACGCTTATTTAGCACAAATCGGGTCTAATGCCGCGTTGGTCGGCCAGCCGGTGCGCTGCCAGGACGGACGCGCGCACAATCGCGATCGGCAGGTACAGGTCCTTGTCGTGCCATAGCGCCGGCCACTCGGCGGCTCCGTCGTCCGGCCGGTCCGGTGCGGGGAGGTTTTTACAGCCGAAGGTCACAGATTTCTTAACCCTTCCCGCCGCATCCCACATGGCGCTATCCCGCGAGTCTGACAGCAGGATCTGAATGGCGTAGGCGGTCTCTTCGACCGTCCCTTCCCAGCGTCCCCACGACCCGCCGGACCGCTGGGTCTCCAGCGTCCACGCGCGGGCGCGTCGCACCGCCCCTGCGCCCTTTTCGCCGCCGAACCGGTCCAGCGCCACGACGCAGCACATGGTCGCGTAGTAGGGCGAGGCGTGCCACCGGTCCGTCCAGCTCCCGTCCGCCTCCTGCCGGTCGCACAGCAGGTCGACGAGCTTGTCGACCGTCGCCGCGTACCGTCGGGCCGCCGCGGTCGGCGGTGCCTCGCCCCGGCGCACGGCTTGGAGGTACTGGCCGAACGCCTCCAGGACGTGCGCGTTGACGCTTACCGAGAAGCCGTTCTCGCCGGGCCAGGTAGAGAAATGCGTGTCCGTCTCGTACGACCACAGCATGTCGGGGGCCCGTGGCACGCCGAGGAGACCGAGCGCGTACAGGGTCGCCGACGTGGTGTCGGCGTCCGCGGGGAGCCCTTCCGCCGCCGGGGTCCCGACCGGGCCGAGCGCGCCGTCGAGACCCTGCACCAGCGGGGCGGGCACGTTCGCGGCGACCCCGGTCCGCGCGAGGATGCCGAGCACCCAGGCGCGTTCGAAGACCGTGACGGGGATGCCGCAGGGCGCGAGACCGGCGTGGTCGCCCACGACCGTCTCCAGGAAGACCCGCGCCGGGTGGTGGGGATCGCTCGCGTCGCGCTCGTTCAGCCAGGCGGCCGTGGCGGCGGGCGACGCGCCGACCGCTCCCAGCGAGCCCGGACGGACCGCGGGCGCACCCCGCGCCAGATCGCCCGCGACCTCAAGGGCGTGCAGCACCTTCTCCGGCAGGACGATACCGGCGCCGAGCGCGGCCCGGATGGTGGCGAGCCTCGTCCCGTCCAGGTCCTTCGGACGGCCCAGGCGACCGTCCAGGACCGCCGGGTCGAGGCCGGACGAGGGCAGTTCCCGGAGGGCGGCGAGGTGGTCGTTGATCGAGTCGATCAGCGCGCTGGCGATGAGGTCGTTCGCCGGCATGTCCGGCAGGGCGTCGGCGGTCATGCCGGACAGCCGCCCGGCGAGCGCGGGCAGGACGCGGTTGAGCGTGCCGGCGAGTTCCTCGGTGCGCACGCTCGCGTCCGACCGGTCGCCCGCGCGTTCGCGCAGCACCTTGAGCATCGCCTCCACGGCGCTCAGCGTCGGGACGACCATGTACCCCTCCGGCGCTCCCCAGAAGCCGTCCGGACGCCGGGCGTCCAGGAGGTACCGCAGCCGCGGGCCGTGCCCCTTCAGCCAGGAGGCGAGGGAGACCAGCCTGCCGGTCTCGTAGATCGACGGCGAGACCTGCCCCCACGGTCGCGCGAGCAGGCCGGCGAGCAGCTCCTGGGCCGCGGCCGGGCCGGCGTTCGGCCGTGCCTCCTGACCGGTGGTCACAGCGTCCCCCAGTAGTCGGTCTCGCCGTAGAACCCGATGCAGAAGTCGATCTGGCGTTCGAGGTAGTAGGCCAGCCGGGGATGGTCCTCGCGCAGGGGGACGACGACCTCCCGGAACCGCCCGGTGAGCTCGGCGACATGCCGGTCTATCTCGTCCCGTCCGACGTCGAGCAGGAGGGCGTTGAGGTCCCCCCACTCGACGTCCCGCTCGTAGCTGCCGATGTCGTTGATCAGGCGCCCGGCCCGCTGCGCGGCCCAGCTCGCCGCCTGGATCGCCGCGATGTCGGCCTCGCCCGGCGGCGGGCTGGCGGAGATCCACTGCGAGAGGAACGCGAAGGAGAACCCGAAGTTGTCCGAGTTATCCAGATACTCGGCCAGGGTGGGGCGCTTCCCGGCGGACCGCCAGTCCCATTCGTGCGCCATCGCGTGCAGGAAACGCGCGAGCTGGTCCCGCCAGGCGGGCAGCAGCGCGGGGAACGCGGGGGACTCCGCCAGCCCGTCGCGGATGTCGGCGAGCGAGAGCATCAGATCGTCGTCGGCCGGCGGCTCCCCGTCGGCGACGGCCAGGCACCCGGCGACGACGTCGTCCACTTCGGCCCGCGAGGTCGCCACGTAGTCGATGCGCCAGTCCACGCCGAAGCCCCAGACGGCGGTGCGGTTCGTCAACTGCAGCTCGTCGCTCGTCGCCCACGGCGCGCTGAACGCCGTGCACAGGCAGACCGTGTTGTAGAGAGTGGGATCGAAGGGTTTGGCGGAGAACAGGCGGCCGTACCGCTCCGCCCACCGCTGCGTCTCCCTCCCAGCCTGACCCGCCACCGCGCAGATCGCGCCGCTCGGGGTGGCCGCGGGCAGGCCGGTGACATCGATTTTTTCCATGGTGAAGACCATCCCGGGAGTGGTGCGTTCCAGATGACGTTCAGCGTGGCGGTGCGTCCGATGGCTCAGCGCCGGACGGGCTGCAGCGTGATCTCGACCCGCTCACGCGGCTTCAGAGTGAGGTCCACCCGTGGCTCGATCGGTTGCGGGCTCGCCAGCACCGGGCGGTACCTGCTGAGCAGCGTGGCCAGGATCAGCGGTGCCTCGATGTAGAAGAAGACGCGGCCCGCGCACTGATGGGGACCACCACCGAACGCCATGAAGGCGAAACGGTGCCGGGAGCGGTCGGAGACGAACCGCTCCGGGTCGAAGACGTGCGGCTGGGGCCAGACGTCCGGCAGCCGGTGCGTGAGGAACGGGCTGATGGCGATCGTCGAGCCGGCCTTGAGCCGCACCCCGTCGATGACGTCGTCCTCGCGCACCCCCCGCGGGGTGATCCAGCCGACGGAGAAGAGGCGAAGCGCCTCCTGCAGCACCATCTTGGTGTAGGTCAGCTTCGGGACGTCGTCATAACGGGCCGGACCCGTCCCCACTACGCGGTCGATCTCGTCATAGAGCTTCGTGCGGACGTCCGGGTACGCGTCCAGCGCCCCCCACAGGAACGTCAGGATCGACACCGTCGTGTCCGTCGCCGCCATGAACAGCCCGACGATGCCGTCGCGGACGGCCTTGTCGTCGAGCGCCGCGCCGTCATCGCCCCGCGCGTGGATGAGCATCGAAACGACGTCCCGGCTGCCGTCGTCCTCGCGGCGGCGCGCCTCGTGGACGATGGGGAAGACGAGGTCGTCCAGGGCCCGCACGGCGCGGTTGAAGGTCCGGTCTCCCGGCAGCGGCACGGAGAACGGGATGAACGGCATCAGCATCCGCGAGCGGAACGACGACGTCGTCGCGGTCACCATGGCTTCGCCGAGCTGGTCGATCTTCGAAAGCTCGATGCGGTCGCCGAGCAGCACCCGGATGATCGTCCGGTAGACGATCCGCGTCATCTCCCCGTAGGCGTCGACGGGCCGTCCGTCCGCGGCGCGCTCACCCAGGACGTCCACGGCCTCGGCGATCGTGGCGGTCATCTCGTCGGCGACCAGCGCGGTGCTCGGCGCTGACAGGAGGTTCTGGTAGACCCGGCGCCGGATGTTCCACGACGCGCCCAGGTCGGAGGTGTCGCCGACCAGGCGTCCGACGGGCTTCCACATCATGCCCTCGCGCCGGAAGTTGTCGACGTTGTCGCGCAGGACGTACTGCAGGTGCTCCGGCCGGGTGATCAGGTATGGGCGGAACGGGCCGAGGTTCGCCCGCACTATCTCGCCGTTCGCTTCACGTCCCATCAGTTCGAACGTTCCCAGCGGATCGCGCACCAGCCGCGGCAGATGGCGAAGGGGCAGCGTCCGTGCTTTCCGAGCGGACCGGGTGCCGACATCGACGGTCATTCTCGATTCCCTTGACGTGGTGACGCGGGCAGTCCGGGTGGCGGGAGCCCCGAGAGCATCGATCAGTAGTCGGTATAGGCGCTTTGTGGCGATATGAAGCCCGCTGACGGGTTCGAGTGGAGTATCACATGATCATTTGACGAAAACAAGCAGCTAGTTGGTAGGAAATATGACAATCCACGCGTGACGTGCCTCACTTCACAAGTGATGCGTCGCCCCGGTCAGAAGTGCCCTGACTTCTCGTTCGATGCTGGGTCGAATGCTCTTAAATCGAGCACCAGTTCGAAGCATCGCCCATTCGACCTGCACAAACCCGGATCACGGGACCAAACTCTCGCTCCCGAACCTCACGACAGAGTCGGGCTCCCGCACCCCGGCCCCCACACCTCCGGTCAGGGTCGAGTGACGACG
>NZ_SMKB01000069.1:0-32175 GCF_004348575.1 Actinomadura sp. 7K534 | reverse complement strand
CCGGCCCCCCAGCCCATCCCCAAGGTGCCGAACTACACCGGCTGACCGTGATCGCGGGCCCGCACGACTCCTCCCGTCGTGCGGGCCGCCGCGTCTCCCGTGGGTGTGCTCAGACGAATTCCAGGGGGCGGACGACGTAGTCGGGTGGGATGTCGCCGTGCATGGACTCCGAGGACCGGTCGGGCGCGGTCTCCTCCAAGAGGGCGGCGCGGCGGACGCGGTCGGTGCGGAACACGCGGCGGCAGCCGCGCAGGCGACACCAGGCCGTCAGGTACCAGCCCTGGCCGGACGCGGTGAACGTGACGGGCTCCACGTCCCGTTCGGTCTCGGTGCCCGACCCGTCGACGTAGGTGAGGCGGACCACCCGCCTGGCCAGCACGGCCTCCTCAAGCACGGCAGGCACGGACGCCTGGTCGTCGTTCCCGGCGGGGCCGAGGATGCGGATGCGGGCGGCCAGTTCGCGGGCCGAGGCGCCGTCGTCCGCCGACATCGCGGCGACGATCTTGTGGAGGGCGGTGCGGGCGGAGCGGGAGTACGGGGAGCCGCCCGCGCGGGACAGGGTGATCGCGACGGCGACGGCCTCGGCGGGGGTGAAGTTCAGCGGCGGCAGCGTGCGGCTCTTGTCGAGGGTGTAGCCGCCGCCCCGGCCGACGTCCGCGAAGATCGGCACGCCGGCCTGCTGGAGCGCGCTGATGTCGCGCTCGATCGTGCGGACGCTCACCTCGTACCGCGCGGCCAGCTCCCGCGCGGCGAGGCGGCGGGGCGCGCAGGCGCGCAGCTCCTCCACCAGGGCGTACAGGCGGTCGGTGCGGTTCACGCGCCGACCGTACGCCCCGGCTCCGACATTCCGCGGCCGGGCCGCGCGGTCAGAGGGCGCGGAGGAAGGCGAGCATGGCTTCGTTGACCTCGGCGGGGCGCTCCTGCTGCAGCCAGTGGCCGCAGCCCTCCAGCCAGACGGTCTCCTGGAGGTTCGGCACGAAGTCGGTCATGGAGTCGATCACCTGACTGGCGCCGACCGACACGATGTCGCGGTCGCCCGCGATGAACAGCGCGGGCGGGCCGATCGGGGCGCGGTGCCAGGCGGTGGTCAGCTCCCAGTTGCGGTCGAGGTTGCGGTACCAGTTCACCGGGCCGGTGAACCCGCTGTCGCCGTACTCCTCGACGTAGGTCGCGATGTCGTCGGCGGTGAGCCAGGCGGGCAGCTTCTCCGGGTCGGGGAGGACGTCCAGGAACCCGCCGCCCTCGGCGGAGACGAGCGCGGGGGCGGGGCCGTCGCCGGACATCGCGTACAGCATCCGGCGGAACGTGGCGGCCCGGTCCCGGTCGAGCTCGGCCTCGGGCGCGTCCGGCTCCTGGAAGCGGACCATGTAGTAGCCGTCGCCGAAGAGGCGGCGCATGGACTCGACGGGCGGCCTGCTGCTGCGCGGGCGGTGCGGGACCGACATCCCGATCACCCCGCGCACCTTGTCCGGGCGCATCTGCGCGGCGGCCCAGGCGACGGGGGCGCCCCAGTCGTGGCCGGCCACGACGGCGCGGTCCGCGCCGAGGGGGCGCAGGAGCCCGACGGCGTCCCCGACCAGGTGCAGGAGCGAGTACTCGCGGGCCTCCGCCGGGCCGCCCGTCCGGGCGTAGCCGCGCTGGTCGGGGGCGACCGCGTGGAACCCCGCCTCGGCGAGCGCGACGAGCTGGTGCCGCCAGGAGTACCAGCACTCCGGGAAGCCGTGCAGGAGCAGCACGAGCGGCCCCTCGCCGGCCTCGGCCACGTGCATGCGCAGGCCGCTGTCCGAGCGGACGAAGCGGTGCGTGATCTCGGTCATCGAAATCCTCCACGGCGCGGAGCGATCTTGGCGAGCCAACCGTAGCCGGATCGAATCGGGTTCGGGACGCTGGACGGGGAAAACGGAATCGATGCGGGCCGCCCATACCGTCCAGCGTCGGATTGTGTGCCCGGGCCACATGGGAGGGCGGGGCCGCGCTTCGTAGGTTCTGCGCATGACGAGCGTGGAACCGCGGCAGGCCGCCGCGGGCACTTCGGGGACGCTGGATCTGTCGGGCCGGCGGGCCCTCGTCACCGGCGGCGCCGGCGGCATCGGCCGCGCGTGCGCGCGCCGGCTGGCGGCCGCGGGCGCCCGGGTGGTGGTCGCCGACATAGACGCCGCGGCGGCGGAGCGGACGGCCGACGAGATCGGCGGTATCCCGCTGCCCGCCGACCTCGCCGACACCGAGGCGCTCGACGGGCTCGCCGCCGGCGTCGACATCCTGGTCAACAACGCGGGCATCCAGCATGTGGCCCCGCTCCATGACTTCCCGCCCGAGACGTTCGCGCGGATCATCCGGCTGATGGTGGAGGCGCCGTTCCGGCTCGTCCGGGACGCGCTGCCCGGCATGTACGAGCGGGGCTGGGGGCGCATCGTCAACATCTCGTCCGTGCACGGGCTGCGCGCGTCGCCGTTCAAGTCCGCCTATGTGACCGCCAAACACGGCCTGGAGGGCCTGTCCAAGGTGATCGCACTGGAGGCGGCCCCGCACGGCGTGACGTCCAACTGCGTCAACCCCGCCTATGTCCGGACCCCGCTGGTGGAGCGGCAGATCGCGGACCAGGCGCGCGCGCACGGCATGGCCCCGGACGAGGTCGTCGAACGCGTGATGCTCGAACACGCGGCGATAAAACGGCTGATCGAGCCGGACGAAGTAGCGGAACTGGTCGCGTATCTGTGCTCGCCGCCCGCGTCGATGGTGACGGGGGCGTCCCTCACGCTCGACGGCGGTTGGACGGCGCATTGAGAATGGCCCGTATGTCCTGCGGCGTCTTCCTTGAACTACTGGCCCGGGAGGCCTCCCCCGTCGAGTTCGAGGGGCCCCTCGTCCAGGCGCGGGCCGAGGGCGCGTCCCCGGCGTACCTGGAGGAACTGGAGGCCGCCAAGCTGACGGCGCTGCGGGTCCGGGCGGTGATGCGGCGCCACGCCCGCCGGGAGGCGGAGCTGGAGGCGCTGTTCGACACCGCGGGCGACCTCGCGGGGCTGCGCGACCTCGATGCCGTCCTGGAGGCGATCACGCGCCGCGCCCGGCGGCTGCTGAACGCCGACATCGCCTACCTCACGCTGAACGACGACGAGCTCGGCGAGACCTACATGCGGGTCACGGACGGCTCCGTGTCGGCGGCGTTCCGGCGGCTGCGGCTGCCGATGGGCACGGGCCTCGTCGGCCTGGTCGCGCAGACCGCCATGCCCTACACCAGCTCGCACTACCTCGGGGACGAGCAGTTCCAGCACCGCGGTTTCATCGACGACGCGGTCGCCGAGGAGGGCCTCGTCGCGATCCTGGGCGTCCCGATGCGGCTGGGCAGCCGGGTGATCGGCGTGCTGACCGCGGCGAACCGCAGCGAGCGCCCGTTCGATCCCGAGGAGGTGGCGCTGCTCGGGTCGCTCGCCGCGCACGCGGCGGTGGCGATCGACAACGCCCGGCTCCTGCAAGAGACCCGCACCGCCCTGGAAGAGCTGAGCACGGCCAACGAGGTGGTCAAGGCGCGGAGCGCGGCCGTAGAGAGGGCGGCGCGCGCGCACGACCGGATGACGGCCGTGGTCGTCCGCGGTGGTGGTGTGGAAGACGTCGCCGCGATCGTGACCGAGCTGCTGGGCGGGACGCTGCACGTCCTGGACGCCGACAGCCGCCAGCTCGCGACGACGGGCACCGTGTCGGCTCCCCTTGACGACGATGAGCTCGTCGGGGTCTCTGCCTCGGCGCACTCTGCGCGCGCGCAGGGCCGGACTGTACGGCGCGGCGATCTGTGGATCGCCTCCGTGTCCGCGGGCGAGGAGATGCTCGGGACGCTGGTGCTGCGGACGGCGGAGGAGGTGTCCGACGCCGACCAGCGGATCCTGGAGCGGGCCGCGCTCGTCACCGCGCTGCTGCTGCTGTTCCAGCGGAGCGTCACCGAGGCGGAGGGGCGGGTGCGCGGCGAACTGCTCGACGACCTGCTCTCCGGCCGCCAGGTCGGGGCGGAGTCGCTGACGGCCCGCGCCCGCCGGGTGAACGTCGACCTGAGCGCCCCGCACGTGGTGCTGTGCGCGAGGTACGGGGCGCAGGAGTTCCGGCAGCGGGCCGCGTTCTGGGCGTCGTCCTATGCGGCGGTGGAGCGCGGCCTGGCCGCCTCACGCGCCGAGGAGATCGTCCTGCTGGTGCCGGGCGACCGCCCGGGCGAGGCGGCCCGCCGGATCGCCAAGGAGCTGGGCGCCTCCCTCGGCGGGCCCGCCACGATCGGCGCGGCGGGCCCGGTGCGCGGTCCGGCCGAGGTCGCGGCCGCCCACCGGGAGGCGCAGCGCTGCGCCAACGCCCTGCAGTCCCTCGGCCGGCTCGGCGACGGCGCGGACGCCACCGAACTCGGCTTCGTCGGCCTGCTCCTCGGCGACGACCGGGACGTCAGCGGCTTCCTCACCGGGGCCATCGGCCCCGTCCTGGACTACGACGAGCGGCGCGGCACCGCGCTCGTCCAGACGCTGGAGGCGTACTTCGGGACCGGCGGGAGCCTGTCCCGGACGGCCGCACTCCTGCACATCCACGTCAACACCGTCAGCCAGCGCCTGGAGCGCATCGGCCGCCTGCTGGGCGAGGACTGGCACACCCCGGAACGCGCGCTGGAACTCCAACTGGCCCTCCGCCTCCATCGCCTCTCCCGCTGACCGTTCTCATTCGTTGATGCGATGAAGGAGCGGGGCCTCCGCTCCTTCATCGCATCAACGAAGGGGGCGCTAGACGGTGGCGCCGATCTTGGGTTGGTCGGGTTCGGGGGCGGGGCGGCCGCGGGCCTGGCGGGCCGCGATCAGGTCGCGGGCCGTCCCCCACACGCCCCGGCGGAACAGCAGGACGACGAGGATGAAGATGGTGCCGGTGATGATGCCGGTCTCCTCGAAGCCGGCCGTGGCCAGGTAGTCGTGCAGCTGGACGACCAGCGCCGCGCCGATGGCGCCGCCCCACAGCGTGCCGATGCCGCCGAGGACGACCATCATCACGGCCTGCCCGGACGTCGTCCAGTAGACGCCCTGCAGGGACGCGAAGCCGTGCCCGATGGTGAACACACCGCCGGCCAGGCCGGACAGGGCGGCGGACAGGACGAAGGCGAGCAGCTTGTACCGGTCGATGCTGTATCCGAGTGCGCGCGCCCTGGCGGGGTTGTCGCGGATGGACATCAGCACTCGCCCGAACGGGGAACGGACGATCCGCCACGCGACCCACAGCCCGGCCAGGATGAACGGGAGCCCCGCGTAGTAGAAGAAGAACGGGTCGGACAAGTCCAGCCCGAACAGCTCCTTGGGAATCCCCTGCAAGCCGTTCTCGCCGCCGGTCACGTCCCGCCACTGGTTGGCGATGAAGTAGACCATCTGGGCAAAGGCCAGCGTGACCATTGCGAAGTAGATGCCGCGCAGCCGGACGGACAGGAAGCCGATCGGCAAGGCGAGGACGGCCGCGAACAGCGCCCCGCCCAGCACGGCCACGGGGAACGGCAGGCCGGAGTGCAGCGCGATCAATCCCGTCACGTAGCCGGAGCCGCCCCAGAAGGCGGCGTGCCCGAACGACAACAGCCCGGTGAAGCCGAGCAGCAGGTCAACGGCGGCCGCGAACAGCGCCCAGCACAGGATGTCCATCGCGACCGGCGGGTACACGAACCACGGCAGGACCAGTGCCACCAGCAGTCCGACGGCCAGCAGGAACGGCCGTCCGGCGAGTTTGGAGAGGATCACTGCGCCTCCTCGACGATCATGGCGGGCGGCACGGCGGAGCGGGTCACAGCGTCGCCTCCTCGCGTCCGAACAGGCCCGCGGGGCGCCACAGCAGCACGGCGGCCATCAGGATGAACACCAGCGTCTGCGACAGCGACGGGACGTAGTAGTAGCCGAGCGCCGACACGAGCCCGACCGTGAACCCGGCGGCGACCGACCCGAACACCGAGCCGAGGCCGCCGATCACCACCACGGCGAACACCGTGATGATCAGGTCCGAGCCCATCAGCGGGTTGACCGCCCGCATCGGCGCGGCGAGCACGCCGGCGAGCCCGGCGAGCGCGACCCCGAACCCGAAGACGGGCGTCACCCAGCGGGCGACGTCGATGCCCAGCGCCCGGGTCAGCTCGGGCCGCTCGGTCGCCGCCCGGACGATCATCCCGACCCGGGTCCGGGTGAGGACCACCCACACCGCGCCGCACACCAGCACGGACACGCCGAGCACGAACACCTGGTAGGCGGGATACGTGAACAGGCCCAGGTCGATCGAGCCGCGCAGCGCGGACGGCCGCGGGTACGGCTGGGACTGCACGCCGTACTGCCGCTTGACCAGGTCCTGCAGGATCAGCGCGAGCCCGAAGGTGAACAGGAAGTTGTAGAGCGGGTCGAGCGGCGCCAGGCGCTGGATGAACAGCCGCTCCAGCACCACTCCGACCACGCCCAGCACGATCGGGACCAGCGGCAGCGCGAGCCAGAAGCTCACACCGAACGAGTCGAGCAGCACGTAGGAGCCGAACGCGCCGAGCATGTAGAACGCCCCGTGCGCGAAGTTCACCACGTGCAGCATGCCGAAGATGATCGACAGGCCGAGGGCGAGCAGGGCGTAGAACGCCCCGCTCACCAGGCCGTTGAACGCCTGCTGAAGCACGTCGCGGCCGCCTCAGAGCTTGCAGGCGGGGTCGGGCTGCTGGAACGCCTCGGCCGCCGGGATCGTGCTGACGATCTTCTCGTAGTCCCACGGCTCCTTGACCTCGCTGGACGGCTTCACCTCCGCGAGGTAGGCGTCGTGGGTGAGGAGGTGGTCCTCGGCGCGGATGGTGCCGGTGGCCGTGAAGATGTCGTCGACCTTGTGGCCTTCGAGCTGCGCGACCACGTCGTCGGCCTTGTCGGTGCCGCCGCGCTGCACGGCCTCCAGGTACTGGAGGGCCGCCGAGTAGTCCGCCGCGTGGACGGCTGTCGGGCGCGTGCCGGTCTTGGCGTGGAACTTGTCGGCCCACGCGCGGTTGTTCTCGTCGGCGTTCCAGTACCAGAAGTCGGTGAACCGCGTCCCGGCCATGGCGTCCGGGCCGAGCGAGTGGATGTCGGTCAGGAACATCAGGCCGACGGCGAGGTTAACGCCCTTGTCACGCAGCTTGTACTCGTTGTACTGCTTCACCAGGTTGACGAGGTCACCGCCGGCCTGGAGGGCGCCGAGCACCTGCGGCTTGGGATCGAGATCGGGCGCCTTCAGCAGGAACGTGGAGAAGTTGTCGTTGGGGAAGGGCGTCGGGTCGCTCTTGACGACCTTCCCGCCCGCGGACTCGATCGACGCCTGGAACGTCTTCTCCATGTCCTGCCCGAACGCGTAGTCCGGGTAGACGAGGTACCAGTTCTTGGCGCCGTCCTTGGTCAGCGCGGTGCCGGTGCCGTGCGCCAGCATGTAGCTGTTGTATCCGTAGTGGAACGTGTACTTGTTGCACTGCTTGCCGGTCAGCTCCGTCGTGGCGGCGCCGACGTCGATGAAGATCTTCTTCTTGGTCTTGGCGACGTTGGCGACGGCGAGCGCGGCCGAGGAGGTCGGCACGTCCAGGATCAGGTCGGCCTGCTGCCGGTCGTAGAGCTCCTGCGCCTTGGAGTTGGCGACCTCGGGCTTGTTCTGGTGGTCGGCGCCGATGACCTCGATGTTCCCGGTCACGGCCTTGTCGCCGTACTTGGCCTTGAAGTCGGCGACGGCCATCTTCACCGCCTCGACGGCGTTCTTGCCCGACAGGTCGGCGTACACGCCCGACTGGTCGGTCAGCACCGCCAGCACCACCTTGTCGTCGCTGATCGCACCGCCGCCCCCGCCGGGTCCGCCCGCGCAGCCGGCCAGCAGTGCTCCGGCGGCCGCGACCGCGGCCGAACGTCCGAGAAGTCTCATCAGGGCTCTCCTAGATTCCGAGGTACTGCAGAAGTTCGTTCTCGCGGGCGAGGACCTCGTCGTTGTCCATGGACTCGACGATCCGGCCCTCGGCGAGCAGGTGGTGGCGGTCGGCGACGGTGGCGGCGAAGTGGACGTTCTGCTCGATCAGCAGGACGGTGACCCCGGCGGCCTTGACCTCGCGGAGGATGTCGCCGATCTGCGCGACGATCAGGGGCGACAGCCCTTCGGTGGGCTCGTCGCACAGCAGCAGCCGGGCGCCCGTCCGCAGCACCCGCGCCAGCGCGAGCATCTGCTGCTCGCCGCCCGACAGCTTCGTCCCGGGGAACCGGCGCCGCTCGCGCAGTCTCGGGAACGTCTCGTACACCCGGTCGAGCGACCACGGGTCCGGCCCCATGGCGGGCGGGAGCGTGAGGTTCTCCTCCACCGAGAGCGTGGCGAAGATGCCGCGGTCGTCCGGGACGTAGCCGAGCCCGCGACGGCTGCGCTTGTGCGGGCTCAGGGAGCTGATGTCGTCGCCTAGGAAGCGCACCGTCCCGGACACGCCCTGGTGGAGGCCCATCAGGCTGCGCAGGAGCGTGGTCTTGCCGGCGCCGTTGCGTCCGACGAGCGTGACGATCTCGCCCTGGCCCACGTCGAGCGACACCTCGCGCAGAGCCTGCGCCTCGCCGTACCAGGCGGAAAGGCCGTCAACGCTCAGCATGGGCGTCTCCGAGGTAGGCGGTGACCACACGGGGGTCGTGACGGATCTCGGCGTAGGGGCCCTCGACGAGGACCTGGCCGTGCTGCAGGACCGTGACGCGATCGGCGAGGTTGGAGACGACGCTCATGTTGTGCTCCACCAGCACGACCGTGCGGCCCTCCCGAACCCGCTTGATCAGCTCGACGGTGCGGTCGACGTCCTCCACGCCCATGCCGGCGGTCGGCTCGTCGAGCAGCAGCACCTTCGGGTCGAGCGCGAGGGCGAGGGCCAGTTCGAGGGCGCGCTTGCGGCCGTAGGCCAGCGACCCCGCGGGAATGTCCCCGTGCCCGGCCAGCCCGACCTGGTCGAGCAGTTCGGCCGCGCGCTCCGCGTAGCGGCCGAGCGCGGCGTCCGAGCGCCAGAACCGCCAGCCGAGCCCGCTGCGGCCCGCCAGGGCCAGCTCCACGTGCTGCTTCGGGGTGAGCTCGGCGAACAGGCTCGTGATCTGGAACGACCTGGCCAGGCCGAGCCGCGCGATCCGCTCCGGCCGGCGTCCGGCCAACTCGTGCTCGCCGAGGCGGACGCTGCCCGCCGTCGGCTTCAGGAACCCGGTCAGCAGGTTGAACAGGGTGGTCTTGCCCGCCCCGTTCGGGCCCACCAGCGCGTGGACGGAGCCCTCGGCGATGTCGAGGTCCACGCCGTCCACCGCGCGGAAACCGCGGAACTCCCTGACCAGGCCGCGCGCCGTCAGGACCGGGCCCTCCGGGACGGGCCCCTTCGGGCCGGTTCCCTCCGGGTCGGGGTCGCCCATACGCCCTCCTCACGCTCGTCTAAGGTGGCCGGACCATATCCGGGCCGCCGTGACCGGGAACGCTAGGTGGCGCCCGAACACCGGACCATGTGAGTCCGACCCACATTCCGGGCCCCGGATACGGCTGTGACCCACACCACTCCCTGGACAGAGCGCCGGCACATGGCGGGCCTCGCCGATATGTGGCCGTCCCACGTGGTCCGGGTCACCACCTCGCTGGACCATGGCCGGCACCTGACGTCCCGTCCCGAGGAGCCGGAATGATCGTCCGAAGCGTCCTGACCGCAGGCGCCCTCGCCGCCGCCCTGGCCTCCCCCGCCCATGCGCAGGGGCCCGCACCTGATCGCGGCTGCGCCCCGGGACTCCGGGTCCCCGGCGCGGAGATGCAGGTCACGGCGTGCCTGGACGACCTCACCACGGCCGGGGCGATCGCCTCGGGCCACACCGTCCCGGCCGACTGGGCGGGCCTGCACGCGGGCGGCACCCGCAACCCGAGCGGGGTTCCCGGCGTCCAGGTGGACGGCTATTTCCCGGACACCTCCACGTTCAACACCAACAACGGCTGGAATCACGACGCCCAGTTCGTCATCCGCCTGCCCGAGAAATGGAACGGCGGTCTCGTCGTCGCCGGGTCGCCCGGCAACCGGCGCCAGTACGCCAACGACTTCACCATCTCCGACTGGGTCCTCGCCCAGGGCTACGCCTACGCCGCGACCGACAAGGGGAACAGCGGCGTCGAGTTCTACAAGGACGGCCGCCGCCCCGGCGACGCCGTCGTCGAATGGAACCGCCGGCTGACCGAGCTGACCCGGGCCGCCAAGAAGACCGTGGCCCGCCATTACGGCCGCAATCCGGGCAAGACGTTCGCGGCCGGCATCTCGAACGGCGGCTACCTCGTCCGATGGCAGCTGGAGAACCGTCCCCACCTGTACGACGGGGGCATCGACGCGGAGGGCACCCTCTGGCGCGAGAAGGGCCCGAACCTCTTCACCTACCTGCCGTCCATCCTCCGCGCCTACCCGGCGTACGAGGCAGGCGACCAGTCCGCCCATAAGGCGCTTCTGCACGCCGGACTGGCCCCCGGATCGGAATTCCTCTGGCCATTCCATGACCAGGTCTACTGGGGCCTCACCCAGCGCATCTACCGCGAGGAATTCGACCCGGCCTACACGGGAGACGAAGCCGCCTACAACTACGCCGAACGCCCGCGGGATGTCCACCGAGCCGTGGCACGCGTCGCCCTCACCGGCAAAATCCGGAAACCGCTGATGACCCTCCACGGCACCTACGACACCCTGCTCCCCATCGGCACCGACTCAGACGTCTACGCCGAACTCGTCCGCGCCAAGGGCAAGGCCCCGTACCGCTACTACCGCCTGGAAGCCGCCAACCACGTCGACGGCCTCCACGACACCTACCCGGACCGCCTGCGCCCCCTCCTCCCCTGCATGCGAACCGCCTTCACGGCCCTGGAGAACTGGACGCAGGACGGCCGGACTCCCCCGCCCAGCACTACTCTCCCCCGGCCCGCCACGGGCGACCTCGTGAACGCCTGCTCCCTCACGTCCTGACCGCTGGGCAGCCCTGATTCAACCGCGTCCGCGCAGGTGAGCGGCATGTCACCGGTGGGTGGTAGCGTCGGTTTCATGACGCCGGAAGAGCTCGCCGATCTCGCTCACCTGCGCCGCGCCCGGGACCTCATCGACCGCGAGTACGCGCAGCCGCTCGACGTGCCGACGATGGCCCGCCGCGCGCTGATGTCCCCCGCGCACTTCTCCCGGCGGTTCCGCGCGGCCTATGGCGAGACGCCGTACAGCTACCTGATGACCCGCCGGATCGAGCGCGCGATGGCGCTGCTGCGCGCGGGCACGAGCGTGACCGACGCGTGCATGGCGGTCGGCTGTACCTCGCTCGGCTCGTTCAGCTCCCGCTTCACCGAGATCGTCGGAGAGACGCCGAGCGCGTACCGCGCCCGCGAGCACACCGCCATGGCCGCGGTGCCCCCGTGCGTGGCCAAGGTCAACACCCGCCCGGCACGGAAGCGCCCGAGCGGGAATGGAGAAGCGGGCCGCACGGCCGCCGCCTAACGTTGGCCGCATGACGACAGCAATCCGGTACTGCCACATCACAGTCAACGACCTGGACGAATCGCTCGCCTTCTACCGCGACGGGCTCGGCATGGAAGTGCTGAACGACGTCCCCTACGGCGAGTTCCGCTGGGTCACGCTCGGCGACTCGAAGCAGCCGGGCGCCGCCATCGTCCTCTCCGAACCGCACGCCGGCCGCTCGCAGGCGGACGGCGACGCACTGCAGGAACTGCTGACCAAGGGCGTCCTGCCCATGGCGATCTTCAGCACCGACGACCTCGACACGACGTTCGAGCGCGTGCGCGGCGTCCAGGGCGCCGAGGTCCTGCAGGAGCCCATCGAGCAGCCCTGGGGCCCGCGCGACTGCGCGTTCCGCGACCCCTCGGGCAACATGGTCCGGATCGAGCAGGCCAAGGGTTGAGCACCGCGGGCCGTCACAGCTCGGCGCGCGTCCACGCGACCAGGTCGTCGGCGGGAAGGGTGTTGACGACCTGGGCCGCGGGGACCGCGCACCGGGCGGCCCGCTCGCAGCCGTGGTGCTGCCAGTCCAACTGGCCGGGCGCGTGGGCGTCGGAGTCGATCGAGAAGCGGCAGCCCGCCTCGACGGCCAGCCGGAGCAGGCGCTTGGGCGGGTCGAGGCGCTCCGGCCGTGAGTTGATCTCCACGGCGACGTCGTAGGCGGCGCAGGCGTCGAAGACGAGCGCGGCGTCGAACTCCGACTCGGGACGCAGCCCGCCCCGCTTCCCGCCGGCTTTCACGATGCGTCCCGTGCAGTGGCCGAGGACGTTCACGCGCGGGTTCGCGATCGCCTTGACCATCCGCTCGGTCATCGAGACGCGGTCCATGCGGAACTTCGAGTGGACGCTGGCGACGACCACGTCCAGCCGGTCGAGGAGATCCGGGTCCTGGTCGAGGGTGCCGTCCTCCAGGATGTCGACCTCGATGCCCGTGAGGATGCGGAACGGCGCCAGGTTCTCGTTGAGTTCGGCGACCACGTCGAGCTGGCGGCGGAGCCGGTCCGCGGACAGGCCGTTGGCGACCTTGAGCCGCGGTGAGTGGTCGGTGAGCGCCAGATACTCGTGACCGAGGGAGCGCGCCGTCTCCGCCATCTCCAGGATGGGCGAGCCGCCGTCCGACCAGTCGCTGTGGGTATGCAGATCGCCCTTCAGCGCGGAGCGGAGCGCGGCGGTGGCCTCGTCCAGCGGCTCCCCCTCGGTGGCCTCCAGGCGGCGCAGGTAGACGGGCGTCTCACCGCGCAGCGCCTCCTCGATCACCAGGGCGGTGACCTTGCCGATCCCGGGGAGGGCGGTCAGCGTGCCCTCGCGGGCGCGGGCCTCCAGTTCCTCCTGGGGCGTCTCCTCGGCGACCCCGGCGGCGGTGCGGAACGCCCGCACGCGGTAGGTCGGCTCGTGGGCGCGCTCCAGCAGGAACGCGATACGGCGCAGCGCTTCGACGGGCTCCACGCAACGCACCGTACCCGGGTATGACGGACGTGTCCCACCACGGTGTCATCCGGGACGGTCGCGGAGTCTCTAGCCTGGTCGGCATGGCGGGGGACGAGTCCGAGGGCGAGCCGAACCTGCTGCGCACCGTGCTGCGGAACGGGATCGTGGCCGCGGCGCTGACCGGACGCGCCGAGCCCGCGCCGCCGCTCGACCGGCCGTGGCCCGCGGGGCTGCGGTGGACGCGCTTCCTCGGCATCGGGCGGCTGCCGTTCGGGCTGGTGGCGAACCTGTTCTGGATCGCCCTCACCGTCTTGATCACCACCGGGACGAGCTCCATGCTCCGGGAGCCCGTGCGCGCGAACGCGGCCGACTACCCCGGCGACGGCACCGCCTTTCTGTTCGCACTCCTGGTGACCGCGCCGCTGGCCCTCCGCGACCGGCACCCGCTGGCGGCGTGGCGGATGAGCTTCGCGGCGCTGGCGGTGCTCTCCATCAGCGCCTGGCCGGCCGGCATCGAGTACACCGAGGGCGGGGCGTTCGCCGCCCTGATGTGCGTCTACACGGTGACGGTGCGCTGCTCCCGCGACATCACGCTCGGCGTCGCGATCCTGTCGTTCGCCGGGGTGTGGATCAAGGACTCGGACTCGGCCCCCGGGGCGTCGGTGCTGCTCCTGCTGCCGCTGGCGGTCGGCTACGCCGTCCGGGTCCGGCGGACGTCCCGCCGGGAGCTGGCCGAGCAGCAGCGGCGGCACCGGGACGCCGAGGCGGTGCTGACCGAGCGGCAGCGGATCGCGCGGGAGATGCACGACGTCGTCGCGCACCACATGTCGATGATCGCGATCCAGGCGGAGGCGGCGCCCTACAAGGTCGAGTCGCTCCCGGAGGAGACGCGCCGCGACCTCGCCGAGATCCGCGCGACGGCGCTGGACGCGCTGACCGAGATGCGGCGGATCCTCGGCGTGCTGCGCGCGGAGGACGGCGCCGAGACCGCCCCGCAGCCGGGCCTGGACCGGCTGGACGAGCTGATCGCCAACGCGCGCGGGGCGGGCCTGCACGTGGAGACGTTCCTGGACGGCGACATCGCCGGGCTCCCGCCGGGTGTCGGGCTCACCGCGTTCCGGATCCTGCAGGAGGCGCTGAGCAACGTGATGCGGCACGCGCCGGGATCGCGGGTGAACGTCGAAGTGTCGCGCGATGAGGCAATAGTGTGGCTCGGCGTCGTCAACGGGCCGCCCGGCGCCCTCGGCGGCCCCCGCCGCGACGGGCGGGCGCCCGGCACGCCGCTGCCGGGCGGCGGCCACGGGCTCGTCGGGATGCGGGAGCGGGCCGCGGCGCTCGGCGGCGAGCTGACCGCCCGCCCCACGCCAGAGGGAGGATTCGCCGTGACCGCCAACCTGCCGGTGGACGCCCGGGAGCGGACGTGACCGTCGGGAGACCCGTCGGTTCCGGGGGGTGTGGGGGGTCGTCCCCCCACAGGAGACCCGTTCGCGTCGTCATCGTCGACGACCAGGGCATGGTGCGCACGGGGTTCGGCGTGCTGCTGAACGCCCAGCCCGACATCGAGGTCGTCGGCGAGGCGGTCAACGGCGAGGAGGGGCTGCGCCGCGTCGCCGAGCTTCGTCCGGACGTGGTGCTGATGGACGTCCGGATGCCGGTGATGGACGGCCTGGAGGCGACCCGCCGGATCCTCGGGGACGGCACCGGAGACTCACCCGGGGACGCGCCGAAGGTGCTCATGCTCACCACGTTCGACCTGGACGACTACGTCTACGAGGCGCTGCGGGCCGGGGCCAGCGGGTTCCTGCTGAAGGACGCGTCCGCGACCGAGCTGGCCGACGCGGTGCGGGTCGTGGCCGCGGGCGACGCGCTGCTGTCGCCGTCGATCACCCGGCGGCTCATCGCGGAGTTCTCCCGGCTCGGGGGGCGCAGGTCGCCGTCCCGCAAGCGGCTGCAGGAGCTGACGGAGCGGGAGACCGAGGTGCTGACGCTGGTGGCGCGCGGGCTGTCGAACGGCGAGATCGCCCGGGAGCTGGTCGTCGCCGAGCAGACCGTCAAGACGCATTTCGGGCGGATCCTGATGAAGCTCGGGCTGCGCGACCGGCCGCAGGCGATCGTCTACGCCTACGAGGTGGGTCTGGTCCGTCCCGGCGACTGACATCCCGGTTCGTACCCCCGCTGATACCGGGGTCGCACACCGCAAGATCAGACCGTCGGTTGATCTGCGGTACTGCGTCCGATTCCTAGCGTCCTGGACAGTGCAGCCCACTTCCAGGAGGGACGTCCCGGATGACCCGCGTCCGCAGGACCACGGCCGCCGTGCTCGCCCTCGCGGCGGCCGGGCCGACGAGCGCCGCCGCCCGGCACGGCGACGTGTACCCGGCCCCGCGCGCGATGCCGGAACCGTCGGCCGCTTCGCTCGACACCCGGTTCCAGGCCACCCGGCAGGAGATCGCCCGGGCGCTGGCCACCGCGCAGCGGTTCCACGACGAGGACCGGGCGCGCGTCCTCTCCGCGTTCCTCTCCGAGGGCAGGCGGTTCCTGGCCTTCGACCCGCGCGGTGACGGACGGGCCGTCGAGGTCATCGGCGACCTGCGGCGCGCCGACCGCATCGCCGTCGTGGTCCCCGGCGCGGACAACGCGCTGGCCAACTACGACGACCCCAAGTTCGCCGGCGGCGACGCCCGCGCGCTCTACCGGCAGGCCCGCGCCGGCACCCCCGGCTCGCGGCTCGCCGTGATCGCCTGGCTCGGTTACGAGTCGCCGTCGATGCTGAGCACCCGCGTCCTGACGTCCGGTGATGCCGAGGACGGCGCGCGCGACCTCGAACGCCTCGTGACCGGCGTCCACCGCGTGAACGGGCACGCGCGGTTCGCGCTCCTCTGCCACAGCTACGGCTCGGCGGTGTGCGTCAAGGCGGCCCGGCCCCTCGCGCCGCTGCCGGTGGACGACATCGCCCTCTACGGCAGCCCCGGCACCACGGCGGACAGCGCCGCGGACATCGGCACGCCCGCGCGTGTGTGGGCGGGCCGCTCGACGGGCGACTGGATGCGGTTCGTGCCGAACTTCCGCTTCGCCGGTCTAGGGTTCGGCACGGACCCCGTCTCGTCCCGTTTCGGCGCGCTGCGCTTCGACGCGGGCGCGGGAGCCCACAGCGGCTACCTGCGGCCCGGCTCGGCGGCGCTCCGGAACCTCGCCCTGATCGCCCTCGGCCGCGCCTCGGAGGTCCCCCGTGCCTGAGTCATCGCCGCGGAGTACCCGCGACGGCGCCGTCGACGCGCTCCGCGCGTTCGCGATCCTCGGCGTCGTGCTCGGCCACTGGCTGGTCACCGCCTTCGTCGCGGACGCCTCCGGCACGCAGCTGCGGGTCACGAGCCCGCTCAAGACGATGCCGGAGCTGGCCCCGATCTCCTGGGTGCTGCAAACGCTCGCCGTCTTCTTCCTCGTCGGCGGGTACGCGGCCGGGAAGGGCCTGCGCCCCGGCGAGCCGTGGGCGCCGAGACTGCGGCGGCGCCTGGCGCGTTTCGCCCGCCCGCTCCCGGTCCTGCTCGCCGCCTGGCTTCCCGCCTCGGCCGTGCTGGCCTGGGCGGGCTTCTCGGCGGAGACCGTGCGCACGCTGGTCGAACTCGTGCTGAGCCCGCTGTGGTTCCTCGGCGTCTACGTGGTGCTGACGGCGGCGACCCCCGCCATCGCGGCCGTCTGGAGCCGGCTCGGCCTGTGGGGGGCCGCCCTCCTCGTCGCGGTGACCGCCGCCATCGACGTCGGCCGCTTCGCGCTGGACGCGCCCGGATGGACGGGCTGGGCGACCGTCCTCACGGGCTGGCTCGTCCCGTTCTACCTCGGCTTCGGCTGGGCGGCCGGGGCGCTCGGCTCCCGCCGGGCCGGGTTCGCCCTGCTGGGCGGGGGCGCCGCGGCGACCGCCCTGCTGATCCTGTTCGCGGGATACCCGGCGAGCATGGTCGGCGTGCCGGGGGCGGCGGTGTCCAACCTCAGCCCGCCGACCCTCGCCGCGGTCGCCTTCGGCCTCGCCCAGACGGGCCTGGCCCTCCTCCTGCACGGCCCCCTGACCCGGTGGACGCGACACGCCCGGGTGAGCGCGGCGGTGTCCGCGGCCAACCGCTCCGCCATGACGATCTTCCTGTGGCACCAGACGGCGCTCCTGGCGGTCACGGCCGGCGCGCTGCTCGCGTACGGCCGCCTGCCGGGCCTGCACACCGCACCCGACCGGCCCGCCTGGATCATCGAGCGGCTGCCGTGGCTGGCGGTCTGCGCCGGCGCGCTCGCCGTCCTCTGGGCGCTGGTCCGCGGATTGGAGGGCCCGCGCCGCGCCGGACGTGACGCGAACCACACCGCGGGCCCGCTCGCGGGGCCGTACATCTCCCAAGAAGCCCCCTGAAACCGGGCACCGGCCGCGCCCGGCCGGACGATCTTGGGTGGTAGAAAGGCGTGCGATGTCGCCACGCAAGCCGATCTCAGCGCGCACCCGACGGCTCCGCAGAGCGCTGGCCTGCGCCGTTTCGATCTCGGGGGTCATGCTGACGACCGCGGGAACCGGCCACGCGGACCCCTACGCGCCGCCGGCCGCCGTCCCCGAACTGGCGCCCTCCACGCTCGACGTCCGGTACGCCGCCGGACGCCGTTCCATCGAGAAGGCGCTCGCCACGGCGCATGAGGTCGGCGACACCGAACGGATGCGGGCGCTCGGCGCCTTCCTCAGGCCGGGACGCCGCTTCCTCCACTTCGACCCACGCGGCGATGGACGCGCCATAGAGGTCATCGGCGATCTCACCACGGCGAAGCGTGTCGCGGTGCTCGTTCCCGGAGCCGACACCACACTGACGGCGTTCGACGACCGCGGCGACAAACCGTGGTCGACACCCGGCGGAGGGGCACGTGGCGTCTACGCGCAAGCCCTGGCGCAGTCATCGCACCCACAACTGGCCGTGGTCGCATGGCTCGGCTACGCCGCGCCCGGGACGTTCAGCAGCGAGGTCCTCACCGGGGAGCGCGCCGGCGAGGGCGGCGCGCAGCTCCGGCGGTTCCTGGCGGGCGTGCACCGGGTCAACCCGTCCGCCGGGGTCGGCCTGCTCTGCCACAGTTACGGCTCGGTCGTCTGCGGCCGTGCGGCGCTGGACGCACCCGGCGGGAAGGCGTGGCGGGACGTCACCGACATCGCCCTCTACGGCAGCCCCGGCACGACGGCGTGGTCGGCCGCGAAGCTCGGCGGCACCACCCGCGTATGGGCGGGACGCGGGACCACCGACTGGACGGAGGACGTCCCCCACGTCCGCATCTTCGGGCTCGGCCTCGGCCCAGACCCGGTCTCGCCCGCCTTCGGCGCACGGGTCTTCGACGCGGGGAGCGCCGGCCACAGCGACTACCTCGAACCGGGCTCGACGTCCCTCCGGAATCTCACCGGCATCGCGTTAGGACGGACCTCCGATGTCACTCGGCACTGACAGGGATCACACACTTGAGGACGGTTCACCCCCGCCTTGGTGGCACCCTGGGGTGGTGGACACCGCGACCGACGCCGAAATCCGCGAGCAGACCACCCAGCGCCTGGAGAAGGCCATGGGCACGTTCGGCACCGCGGCCCTCAACAGCATGGAGGAGCACCTCCCCTGGTTCCGGCGGATGCCGCCCGACCAGCGCTCCTGGATAGGGCTGGTCGCCCAGGCCGGCATCGCCGCGTTCGTCGAGTGGTTCAAGAACAACGAGGAGACCCGTCCGGCCATCGCCGGGGAGGTGTTCGGCACCGCGCCCCGCGAACTGCTCCGCGCCATCAAGCTGCACCACACGATCGACATGATCCGCGTCATCATCGACGTGGTGGAGACCCGGCTGAGCGAGCTCGCCGCGCCGGGCGGCGAGGCCCAGCTCCGCGAGGCGATCCTGCGCTACACGCGGGACGTCGCGTTCGGCGCCGCCCAGGTCTACGCACGCGCCGCCGAGACGCGCGCCGCCTGGGACGCACGGCTGGAGGCACTCGTCGTCAACGCGGTGCTGCGCGGTGAGGTCGACGACGGGATGCACTCCTGGGCCGCCGCTCTCGGGTGGACGTCCAAGCCCGTCACGGTCATCGCGGGGTTCACGCCAGAGGACGAAGAGCCCGAGGTCACCATCGACCAGATGCAGATCGCCGCGCGCCGCGCGCGCGCCGACGTGCTGGCGGGCGTCCAAGGACACCGGGTCATCGTCATCATGGGCGGCGACGCCGACCCCCTAGAGGCGGCCCGCCCGATCGCCGCGAAGTGCGGCCCCGGCCCGGTCGTCGTCGGCCCGCAGGTCAGCGACCTCTACGACTCCACCCGTTCGGCGCAGGCCGCCGTGGCCGGGCTCCGCGCCGCCGCGGGCTGGCCGGACGCGCCGCGTCCCGTCCTGGCGACCGAGCTGCTGCCCGAGCGCGCGCTCGACGGCGACGACGACGCCCGCCGCCACCTGGTGGAGAACGTCTACAACCCGATGCTCGCCGCGGGCGCCCCGCTCCTCGACACGCTCACCACCTACCTCGAACAGGGCTCATCGCTCGAGGCCACCGCGCGGCTGCTGTTCGTCCACCCGAACACGGTCCGCTACCGGCTCCGCCGCGTCACCGAGCTGACCGGCCTCGCGCCCACGGACGGTCGCAACGCGTTCACCCTCCGCATCGCCCTGGTCCTGGGACGGTTCCAAACGCGCTGATGAGCAGGGGCTTGTAGGGGTCTTACAAAGGGTCTCGACCAAAGTTCGTCTTGTTCCGCATCGTGGCGGTAGCCGTGTTGGCGGCAGGCTGGTAGCCGTGATTCTCCTCGCATCGCCCGGCCAGGGCGCCCAGACCCCCGGCTTCCTGCAGCCATGGCTTGAGATACCCGGAGTCGCCGACCGCCTCGCCTGGTGGTCGGCCGTCACGGGTCTCGACCTGGTGCGCTACGGGACGGAGGCCGACGCCGAGGAGATCCGCGACACCGCGGTGGCGCAGCCGCTGCTGGTCGCGGCCGCGATCGCCGCCTACGAGGTCCTCTACGACGGCGCCGACCGGGGGCCGGACGCCGTCGCCGGGCACAGCGTCGGCGAACTGGCCGCCGCCGCGATCGCCGGGGTGCTGTCCCCCGAGGCCGCGCTGGTCCTCGTCCGGGAGCGGGGCCGGGCGATGGCCGAGGCCGCCGCCGTCACCGAGACCGGGATGACCGCGGTCCTCGGCGGCGACACCGACGAGGTGCTGGCGTCCATCGACAAGCACGGCCTCACCCCCGCCAACGTGAACGGCGCCGGCCAGATCGTCGCCGCCGGGACGAAGGAGCGCCTCGCGCAGTTCGCCGAGGAACCGCCCGCGAAGGCGCGGCTGCGCGCCCTGTCGGTCGCCGGGGCGTTCCACACCGAGCACATGGCGCCCGCCGTCGGCACCCTGCGCCGCCTCGCGCCGGGCGTGTCCGCCGCCGCGCCGCGGACGCGGCTGCTGCAGAACCGCGACGGCGCCGTCGTCGAGTCGGGGGCCGACTTCGTCGACCGGCTCGTCGACCAGGTCAGCGCGCCCGTCCGCTGGGACGCCTGCATGGACACGATGCGGGAGATCGGCGTCACCGCGATCATCGAGCTGCCGCCCGCCGGGACGCTGGCCGGCCTCGCCCGCCGCGAGCTGAAGGGCGTCGAGCTCGTCGCCCTCAAGACCCCCGCGGACCTGGACAAGGCCCGCGACCTGATCAAGGCGCACACGTCATGACCGCGGCCCTGAGCATTCCCGAGGCGGCGCCCGGCGCCCGCATCCTCGCGTTCGGCGACTACCGGCCCGCCCGCGTCGTCACCAACGACGACCTCGCGCTGACCGTCGACACCGACGACGCGTGGATCCGCAGCCGCGTCGGCATCGCCGAGCGCCGCATCGCCGGCGACGACGAGGGCATCGTCGAGCTCGGCGTCCACGCGGGCGGCAAGGCCCTGGCGGGCAGCGGGCTCTCCCCGTCCGACATCGACCTGGTCATCCTGGCGACCTGCTCGGCCGAGTCGCCGATGCCGGGGCACGCCGCGCAGGTCGCGCACCGGCTCGGCATCGACGCGCCCGGCGCGTTCGACCTGAACGCCGCCTGCGCCGGCTTCTGCTACGCCCTCGCCACCGCGAGCGCCGCGGTCCGCGCCGGCAGCGCCCGCAGCGTGCTGGTCATCGGCGCCGAGAAGATGTCCCAGTGGGTCGACTGGACCGACCGCTCCACCTGCATCATCTTCGCCGACGGGGCGGGCGCCGCGGTCGTGACCGCCAGCGACTCCCCCGGCATCGGCCCGGTCGTGTGGGGCAGCGCCGGCGACAAGTACGACAAGATCATCATCGACGACCGGCACTCCTCGATCCGGCAGGAGGGCCAGGCGGTGTTCCGCTGGGCGACCACCGCGATCGCCCCGGTCGCGGCCGAGGCGTGCGAGCGCGCCGGGATCACGCCGCAGGACCTCGCCGCGGTCGTCCCGCACCAGGCCAACCTGCGGATCATCGAGACGATCGCCCGCAAGCTGAAGGCCACCAACGCCGTGGTGGCCGACGACATCGTGCACTCCGGCAACACCTCGGCGGCCTCCATCCCGCTGGCCCTGTCCCGCATGATCGAACGCGGCGACGTGCCGTCCGGCGCACCGGCCCTCCTGGTCGGATTCGGCGCCGGACTGTCCTACGCTGCCCAAGTCATCCAGATCCCGTAGGCCGTCACGCCTGCCCGCAGGCTCTGGACCAACCCACCGAAGGAGAAAGCAGAAACCATGGCAGTCGCCACCGAACAGCAGATCCTGGACGGCCTCGCCGAGATCATCGATGACATCGTCGGGATCGACAAGTCGGAGGTCACCCCCGACAAGAACTTCATCGACGACCTCGACATCGACTCGCTGTCGATGGTGGAGATCGCGGTGGCCGCGCAGGACCAGTTCGGCGTCGAGATCCCCGACGACGAGCTGCGCAACCTGAAGACCGTCAAGGACGTCATCAACTTCGTTCAGAACCTGCAGAGCTGATTCTCGGGGACGGCGCGCCGCCGCACCGGCCGGAACCGGGCGGCGGCGCGCCGGTCCGCACCCCCACAGTCCGCAAGGAGCACCAGCTATGAGCCAGAGCCAGACCAGAGTCGTCGTGACCGGTCTCGGTGCAACGACCCCACTCGGCGGAGACCTCCCGTCGACCTGGTCCGCCCTGCTCGCCGGAGAGTCCGGTGTCCGGAAACTGGACTGGGAGGGCGTCGAGGACCTGCCCGTCAGGTTCGCCGGGACGCTCAAGGTCGACCCGGCGGAGGTCATGCCGAAGCAGACCCTGCGCCGGCTGGACCGCAACCAGGCGATCGCGCTGATCGCCGCACGCGAGGCGTGGACGGACGCGGGCTTCGCCCCGCCCGCCTCCCGCAAGGCCAAGAAGCCGGAGGAGCAGTCCGGCGTCGAGGGCGGCTTCACCGTGGACGGCGAGCGGCTCGGCGTCGTGTTCTCCAGCGGCATCGGCGGTCTGCACACCGCGCTCAACAGCTACGACGTCTACCGGGAGAAGGGCTGGTCGCGCGTCTCGCCCTTCACCGTCCCGATGCTGATGCCGAACGGCGCGTCCGGGCACGTCGGCATCGAGTTCGGCGCGATGGCCGGCTCGCACGCCCTGGTCAGCGCCTGCGCGTCCAGCGGCGAGGCCGTCGGCTACGCCATCGACATGATCCGCGCGGGCCGCGCCGACGTGGTGATCTGCGGCGGCACCGAGTCCTGCATACACCCCCTGCAGATGGCCTCGTTCGGTGCCATGCGCGCGATGTCGACCCGCAACGAGGAGCCGGAGCGCGCGTCCCGCCCCTACGACAAGAACCGCGACGGCTTCGTGCTCGGCGAGGGCGCCGCCGTGATGATCCTCGAGTCCGAGGAGCACGCCCGCGCCCGCGGCGCGCAGATCAACGGCATCGCGGCCGGCTGCGGCTACTCCGGCGACGCCTACGACATCGTGCTGCCCGACCCGAGCGGCTCCGGCCAGGCCAAGGCGATGCAGCGCGCCCTGAAGGACGCCGGCCTGGAGGCCGCCGACATCATCCACATCAACGCCCACGCCACCTCGACCCCGGCCGGCGACGTCGCCGAGCTGGCCTCGATCAAGGCGGGCCTGGGCGAGGAGGCCGCCGCCCAGGCGGCCATCACCGCGACCAAGTCGATGACCGGCCACCTGCTGGGCGGCGCCGGCGCCCTGGAGTCGGTCTTCACCGTCCTGGCACTGAAGGAGGGCCTGATCCCCTTCGTCGCCAACCTCGAAGACGTAGACGACGAGGTGGACCTGGACATCGTCCGCGACGAGCCCCGCAAGATCCCCGACGGCCCCGCCGCAGCCCTGAACAACTCCTTCGGCTTCGGCGGCCACAACGTCTCAGTAGCCTTCCAACGAGCCCTCTAAAACCCAACGAGAACGGCCCGGCGACCATTCTCGCCGGGCCGTTCCCATCCCCACACACCCCCCCACGAACGCGACCCAAAAATAACCAGGTTCGAAAGCCCACGACCGACCCGAACGCGCAGCGAGCCGTAAGGCGAGCCAGCCCGCACCGACGGGCGCCCTCCATTACTCGCGAAGCTCGGCCGACGCCGCAACCACGCGACAACGTCCACGTTCCCAGTCGCGCATCCGCAGGCAGGTTTCGAGCCTGCGAGAAACCACACGCGCACAGCGAGCCGCCAGGCGAGCCGCCCACACCAAACGCGCGCCGTCGTTACCCGCAAAGCTCAGCCGACACCGCAACCATGCGACAACCCCCACGCTCGCGATCGCGACCGAAGGCAGGTTACGAGCGAAGCGAGAAACCTGATCGCGCAGCGAGCCGCCAGGCGAGCCGAAGCGATGCAGCGATCGCACCGCATTGCCCGCCGAAGGAAGGCCCTCCAGGGCCTGACGCCAAGGGCAATGCATTCCTACACAGCAGCGTGCAGCCAGCGGACGGGGGCGCCGTCGCCGGCGCGGCGGAAGGGTTCGAGTTCGTTGTCCCAGGGGGTGCCGAGGAGGCGTTCGAGTTCGTTCTCGAGGGTGATCTTGCCGACGGCGGCGTTGGCCATGACGGCGCGGAGGCGGTCTTCGGGGATCATGATGTCGCCGTTGGCGCCGATGATGCCGCTGAAGACGCCGAGGGACGGGGTGAAGCTGAAGCGGACGCCGTCGGTGCCGGGGGTGGGGTCCTCGGTGGCCTCGAACCGGACGAGCTTCCAATTGCGCAGCGCCGAGGTGATGCCCGCGGCGGTGCCCGGCCTGCCCTCCCAATGGAGCTCGGCGCGCAGCGTTCCCGGCGCGGCCGCCTGATCTGCCCACTCTAGGGAAACGGGCACACCGAGAACACCTGCGGCGGCCCACTCGATGTGCGGGCTCAGCGCAGGCGGCGCGGAGTGGACGTAGAAGACGCCACGTGCGGTCACCGGACCTCCTGGATCTGTACCGAGGCTCGTCTTCCCCTACGGCCTCGTACGTCCCAAGTCGGCGTCCGCGTCCCTCATTGTGCATCATCGGCCCGTGTCGCACCACCGTGAGCCAGGCGTTTGTTGAACGCTTGACCGCAGGATGCACAACGTTCATGGAACCGCGCGACAACCCTAGCCCGCGCGGGGCCCGCCCGGCGAGGCAAGCGCGCAACGCGGTCGCGCCACTTAGAGTGGCCGCTCCGGCACCGTGAGTGGAGGGCGGCCGATGTTCGATCAGCAGGCGCGGTTGGAGCGGGTGCTGGCGCGGCATCCGGGCGCGATGGTGGTGGAGCCGGTGCCGGGGCGTCCGGCGCTGGTACGTCGGGACGAGATCCTCGTCGCCGGGCGGGACGCCGGGGACGCGGAGGAGGCCGTCCGGCGATGGTGTGATTCGCGGCACGACGAGCGCGCGGTCACGCGGCTGCGGTTGCGCGCGGCGGCGAAGGTGGACGTCTGCGAGCTCGCGAGCCGGCTTGCCGGGGACGGCGGCCCGGGCGGGAACGCGCGGCGCCGGAGGCTGAGCGTGTCGCCGAACCATCTCGTGCACGGGCAGCCGATGTGGTGGAGCGGGCCGGCGGATCTGCCGCGTCCGGCCGCGCCCGTCGCCGCGCCGCGGGCCGCCGCGGCGCGCCGGGACGTGACGGTCGCGATCCTGGACACCGGCCTGGCGCCGCATCCCTGGTACGAGGACGCGGAGTGGTACCGGGAGCAGCGCGACGAGGTCCAGGAGGTCCTGGACGCCGATCTGGACTTCGAGCTCGACGCGCAGGCCGGGCACGGGACGTTCGTCGCGGGCGTGGTGCTGCGGCACGCTCCCACCGCGCGACTGCTGGCGCGAAGGGTGATCGGCAGCGACGGGGTCGGCGACGAGCTGGACGTCATCCGCGCCTTGGAACGGATCGCCGGGCGGCCAAGCGCCGATGTCGTGAACATCTCCCTCGGCTGCCACACCTACGACGACCGGCCGTCGCCGGTGATGGCGCGCGCCCTCGCCGCGCTCGGCCGCCGGACGGTCGTGGTGGCGTGCGCGGGGAACACCGCCGGCGACCGCCCGTTCTGGCCCGCCGCGGCGAAACCGGTGGTCGGCGTCGCGGCGCTGGACGGCGGCGACCGCGCCTGGTTCTCCAACCACGGCTGGTGGGTGGACGCGTGCGCCCCGGGCGTGGACGTGACCAGCACCTTCGTCCGGTTCAACGGGACGCGGCCGGCCGTGGACGGCACCGACCCCGACGACTTCCGGGGCTACGCCACCTGGAGCGGCACGTCGTTCGCGGCGCCGGCGGTGGCGGGACGGATCGCCGGGCTCGCGGCGGCTGAGGGGATCGGCGCGGACGAGGCGGCGGACCGCGTGCTGGATCCGGAGGCGAACGCGTCCCTGCCCGGACTGGGCGTCGTCGTCGGATCCTGAGAAGACCGGACGGCCACCGATTCGTGATTTTCCTACGCAGAGTCATGCCGACATGGCATAGAGTCAACATCGCGGGGGGCCTCACGAGGAGACTTCGGTGGCCCAATTGGACGACGGCACGGACGAGCTGGTGATCCGGGCACGCGACGGCGACGGCGCCGCGTGGGCCCGGCTGGTCGAGCGGCACAGCGGGCTGCTGTGGTCGATCGCCCGCTCGCACGGGCTGAACGACGCCGATTCCGGTGACGTGGTGCAGACGACCTGGCTGCGGCTGGTGGAGCGTATCGACGGGTTGCGGGACCCGTCCGCGACGGCGTGCTGGCTGGCGACCACGGCGCGGCACGAGAGCCTGCGCCTGGTGCGCCGGCGCGGACGCGACCGGCCGCTCGTGCCCGCGCCGCGGGCGCCGGAGCCGGAACCGGACCGGGTGGTCCTGGGCCGGGAGCGGCTTGGGCTGGTCGGCGCGGCGCTGGAGTCACTGCCGCAGCGCTGTCGTACGCTGCTGCGGCTGTTCGCGCTCGCGCCGAGCCACGCCGAGCTGGCCGCCGCCCTGGGCATCCCCCTCGGCAGTGTCGGGCCGACGCGGGCGCGGTGCCTGGACGCGCTGCGGAGGCTCGTCCCATGAACGACGACGAGCTGATGGCGGGCGTCCGGCACGCCTTCGACGCCCTGGACCCGCTGCCGGAGGGCGTGCTGGCCGCGGCCCGCGCGTCGATCGCCTGGCGGACTCCGGCCGCGACGCTGGCGGAGCCGGTGCAGGACCGGGGCGCGCGGGCGGCGGCCGGTGTCCGCGGCGGGCCGGGACGCGTGCTGACGTTCGCGTGCCCCGGCACGACGGTGGAGATAGAGGTGGCGGAGTTCGGCCGGGACCGGGAGCTCACCGGGCGGCTCGTCCCGCCGTCGTCCGGCGCCGTCCAGGTCCGGCACCGGGATCTTCCGCCGGACGGGATCGAGGTACGCGCGGAGGCCGCGGGGCTGTTCTGGGTGCCGCGCGTCCCCGAGGGCCTGGTGAGCCTCGTGCTCCGGCTGGACGACGGCACGTCGATCGTGACGAGCTGGGTGCGGCTGTGACCGGGCCGGACGAGCGCGCGCTCCTGCGGCTCGCGGCCGCCGACCCGGCGACCGCGTTCGTGCGGGCGCTCGCCCTGCTCGAACGCGGCGGCGGCGTGCTCGCGCTGCGGGTCGCCGGGCTGGCGGCGAAGGAACTGGGGCGCCTGGACGAGGGCCTCGGCTTCCTGCACCGGGCGTTGGAGCTGGCGCGCGGCGACGGCTACGGGGCCGCGCAGGTGCGGATGAATCTGGTCGGTCTGCTCACGGCGCGGGGTGACCTGGCCGAGGCGCTCGCCCACGCTGGTCAGGCGGAGGCCGTTCTGAAGGGCGAGGACGCAGACCGCCTAGCGGCCAACAAGGCGTGCGCACTGGCTAGGGCAGGGCGACTGGACGAAGCGCATGAACTGGCCGTCCGAACCCTGCCGCGGCTACGGGAAGGGCATGATCCGGCCGTCCTCAACGGCCTGCTCACCAACCTCGGTCTTGCACGGACGTTCCGCGGCGACCTGGACGCCGCAGAAAGTGATCTGGCGGAGGCGGTCGCCGTTGGCGAGGCGGCTGGGTTAAAGCACCAGACGGCGATGGCCAAGGGCAATCTGGCCTTCGTGGTGTCGCGCCGTGGGGACGTCCCGCGCGCGCTCCGGCTCTTCGCTGAGGCCGAACCGCATCTGACCGGTGAACGCCTGGCGCAGTGCCGGTTCGACCAGGCCGAGACCCTCATCATGGCGGGCTTGCCGGGCGAGGCGCGTCCCGTCCTCACCGCCGCTTTGGACGCCGCAACGGCGAACGGCTACGGATGCGACATCGCGGACGGCTATCTCCTTCTCGCCCACGCCGAACTGGCCGAAGACAATCCCGAACGGTGCACGGACGCGGCCGAACGCGCACGCGCTCTGTTCGCCGAACAGGAGCGGACGGGGTGGATGCTCCTGGCCGAGCACGTGCTGCTCAGGGCACGCTGGGCGTGCGGGGAGCGCTCGGCCGTCCTGCTGCGTTCGGCGGAGGCCACGGCCGCCCGGCTGGAAAGCGGCGGCTGGGCCGACGCCGCCGACGAGGCCCGGATCGTCGCCGCCCGCGTGGCGCTGGCGCTGGGCAGGCCGTCCGGGCATCTGCTCTCCTCCGTCGGACGTCAGCGCGGCTCCGTGCAGGCCCAGATCGCGGGCTGGCACGCCGTCGCGCTCGAACGCGCCGCACGGTCCGATCACGCGGGCGCGGTGGCGGCGGTCGGCGCCGGGCTCCAGGTGACCGAGGAGCACGCGGAGGCGCTCGGTGCGCTGGACCTGCGCGCACGCGCGGCGGGACTCGCCGGCGAGCTGTCCGAGCTCGGGCTCGGGCTGGCCGCCTCGGCGGAGGAACTGCTCGCCGTCGAGGAACGGCGGCGGTCGATCGCCCGCCCGGCCCGGATCCGCCCGCCGCGGGACCCTGAGCGCGCCGCGGCGCTGACCGCGTTGCGCGTCCTCAGCGTCGAGCACACGGCGGGCATGGCCCGGGGCGTCCCGTCGGTGCCGGCGGACGTGGCGGACCTGGAGGCGGAGATCCGCGCGCAGACGCGCCGGCGCCCGTCCGGCGCGTCCCCGCACGGCTTCCCGGGGCTGGAGAAGGTCGCCGCCGCCCTCGGCGAACGGGCCCTGGTCGAGATCATCAAGATCGGCCCCGACCTGCACGCCGTGACCGTCGCGGCGGGTGAGGCCCGCCGCCATCACCTCGGGACGAGCGACGACGCCGTCCGGGAGACCGGCTTGATCCGCTTCGCCGTGCGCCGCCTCGCCGCGGAGGACGCCCCCGAGCCGCTCTCGGCGCTCACCGACGCGGCCCGGCGGCTCGACCATTCCCTGTTCGCTCCGCTCAGCCGCCACATCGGCGACCGCGAGCTCGTCATCGCTCCGACAGGGACGCTGCACGGCCTGCCCTGGGCGGTGCTCCCGTCTCTGGCGGGACGTCCCTTCACGGTCGTCCCGTCCGTCGGCGCCTGGCTGCATGCCCGCGAGCCCGAACCCGCTGATGGCCATGTCGTGCTCGTGGCAGGTCCAGACCTCGATCACGCCGAACGCGAGATCGCCGCTCTGCACCGATTTCACCCGCAGGCGGTCGTCCTAGACGGGGCTGACGCGCGCGCGGAACGAGTCAGGGACGCCATGGACGGAGCCGCCCTTGTCCACATCGCCGCCCACGGTGAGTTCCGCGAGGGCAATCCCCTGTTCTCGCGCCTGCGTCTCGCCGACGGCCCCCTGGTGGTGCACGACCTGGACGAGCTGGCCGCCGCACCCCGCATGATCGTCCTGTCGGCGTGCGACATCGGCCGCGCCGCCGAAGGCGACGCCGTGCTCGGCATGGCGGGCGCCCTCCTCGCCCTCGGCACCGCCACCGTCGTCGCCGCCGTCACCCCCGTGCGCGACGAGGCGACACCGGTCTTCATGACCGCCTTCCACACCGCCGTCGCCACCGGCCGCTCCCCTGCCCGAGCCCTGGCGGACATCCCGCGGCCCCAGGGAGTGGCCGGGTTCCTATGCCTCGGCGCAGGCTGACCGCCGTGCGGGGGCGGTCAGTTCTCGCCGGTGGCCACCGGGTTGGACGGGTCCGTCACCCAGTTCGACCAAGAGCCCACATAGAGGGCGGCGGGGATCCCGGCGAGGTTGAGCGCGAGGATCTCGTGGGCGGCCGTCACGCCGGAGCCGCAGTAGGCGCCGACGTCGAGGGCGTCGGTGGCGCCGAGCTTGGCGAACCGCTCGCGCAGCAGCTCGGGTGGCAGGAACCGGCCGTCCACCCCGACGTTGCCGGAGGTCGGCGCGTTGCGGGCGCCCGGGATGTGCCCGGCGACGGGGTCGACGGGCTCCTGCTCGCCCCGGTACCGCTCGGCGGCGCGTGCGTCCAGCAGGACACCGGCCGTCGCGAGCTCCGCGGCGCCCTCGGCGTCCAGGACGGGCAGCCGCCCCGGGTGTGCGATGAGATCGCCCGGCTTGACGTCCGGTTCCTCCGTGCTCACCGGGTGGCCCGCCTCCGTCCAGGCGCGGTAGCCGCCGTCCAGGACGCGGACCCGCTCGTGCCCGAAGTACCGCAGCGACCACCAGACGCGCGCGGCGGCCGTGGAGTCGGCGTCGTCGTAGACCACGACGAGGCTGTCCTCCGAGACGCCCGCGCGGCGCATGGCCGCCTCGAACGCGACGGGCTCGGGCAGG
Organism: Actinomadura sp. 7K534; assembly: GCF_004348575.1. NCBI lineage: Bacteria > Bacillati > Actinomycetota > Actinomycetes > Streptosporangiales > Thermomonosporaceae > Actinomadura > Actinomadura sp. 7K534. The sequence continues at coordinate 2,202 of NZ_SMKB01000069.1, read as the reverse complement.
GGGTGGCGTCCGCCGGGCCCGGGCGGCCCGGCCACGTCGCGGTCGAGGTCGACGAAGACGGCGCCGGGCAGGTGCCCCTTGCGGTAGGACTCGATCCCCGGCGGTCCCGCCAGATGCCATCGGGCGTCCAGCAGGACCACGGGCGTCTGCCGCCGGAGCAGCCGGTCCAACGCGGGCACTTCGATGAGAGGGTGCACACCGCCAGTTTGACCGCCGTCGCCCGGATTAGGGAGGGGCGAGGTCGGGTTCATTGCAACTCCTCCTGACGCGCGGGGTTGCGGGCTCAGGGCCGGGACGTGGTGAGCAGCGGCACGAGCTGCTCGGCCGGGACGAGCGAGCCGTGCATGCCGACCATCCGGTCCAGCCACGGTTCGCGTTCGGACGCCACGATCGCGAGATCGGCGTGCGGCACCGCGACGACGTCGCCGACGCGCTCCGCCATCCCGGGGCCCATCGGGCCGAACCAGCCGTCCGCCACGGCCCGCTCGCGCGAGACGACCCACGCCCTGTCGCCCAGCACGGCCGTCCAGGCGGCGAGGACGTCGTCGTGGGCGCCCGGCTCGCTGTAGACGTACCGGGCGCGGGCGTCCCCGCCGAGGAGGGCGACCCCCTCCTTCAGCTCGGGCACGGTGTCGGCGTCGACGCGTTCGGTGGGGTCGACCATGCCGTGGTCGGCCGTGACGTAAAGCGCGGTTCCTGGAGGCAGGACGGTCGCGATCTCCTGGGCGAGGACGTCCACGAACCGCAGCTGGTGCCGCCAGTCGCGGGAGCCGACACCGAAGCGGTGGCCGGTCGCGTCGAGGTCGGCGTGGTACGCGGTGACGTACGCGCGGTCGCCGCGGCGCAGCGCCGTCTCGATCCGCCCGACGAGCTGGCCGAGGCTCTCGGCGCTCACGTACCGGGCACCGCGGGCGGTGGCGCGGCTGAGCGCCGACCTCCGGTACTGGTGGAGCGAGATGTACGCGGTCTCGACGCCGTCCGCCGCGGCCCGCTCGTACACGGTCGGGACGGGCTGGAACGTCTCCGGGTCGGCGTCGTCGTCCTTCCAGAGCAGGCAGTTGAGCAGCCTGCCGGTCTCGGGCACCGCCACCTGGAGGCCGAGCAGCCCGTGCGCGCCGGGCACCGCGCCCGTCCCCAGCGAGGCCAGGCTGGTCACCGTCGTGGCCGGGAACCCGGCCGTGATCGGGCGGCCTGCCATCGCGTTCAGGAACGGCGCCTCGTCCGGGTGGGCCCTGAGCTGCTGCCAGCCGAGCCCGTCGACCAGCAGGACGCAGGCGCGCGGCAGCGCGGGCAGGTCCAGGACGTCGGCGGCGTCGGGGACGCCGAGCGCCGCCAGCACCGAGGACGGGAGATCGGCGAGGGCGCCCGCCCCGTACCGCGGGACGGGCGCCTCCCCGCTCGGCTCACTCGTCTCGGCCAGGCGGTTCGTTTCGGTCACTCTCACGCTCCGGTCACGGGGGGTCGATCGGCTCGGGGTCAGCGCGCGGTCGCGGCGGACAGCTCCGCGGCGAACGCCAGCACCTGGCCGACGGCCTCGGCGCCGTCGGCCGCCTCGCTGACCCGCAGGGACAGGTCGTCGGCCGTGACGCTGCCGGTGTAGCCGTGGTCGGCCTCGCAGTTCTCGTCGCCGCAGGTCGCGGGCTCGAGGTCGACGTGCGCGATCGCGCCCCAGCCGATGGTCAGCACGACCTCGGTGGGCGGCACGCCGGGCACGTACGACGCCGGGTCCGGGACGACCCGCGTCACCGCGACCGACTGGACGCGTTCCAGCTTGACGGCCTCGGTGGTCGTGGAGGCGTGCGGCCGGGCCATGCCCTCGCCGGGCGGATGCTCGTCGGTGTGGCACACCAGCAGCCGGCTCGCCGACAGGACGAGCACGGTCACGTGGCGCCGCACCTCCATCGCGGGGTCGAACGTCGCCTCATGGTGCACCACGTAGGCGGCGACGGGCTCGTCCCCAACGGCCGACTCGACCGCGTCCGCGACCAGGGCCGGGTAGTAACCGCTGCGCTCGATCGCCGTGCGCAGACCGCTCACCGTCGCTCGGGTTTCCCTCATGGACCCATCCTGCCCTGTCCAGGGCCGGACGTGCACATGACTGACCGGAGCGCACGGTCATTCCCGCGATCAGGGGGTACGTGGTCGGTATGGACGAGAAGCCGCTTCCCACTCCGAAGCCGGTCCCGCCCCCCACGCCGGACC